>DUJC01000091.1:6598-7242 GCA_013330015.1 Candidatus Poseidoniaceae archaeon
AAGCGTTGAATTGATGAACATCCTATTGCTAGGACGACTATGCGCAACATTATCCAGTGTTCAGGATGTGGGGCTAATATCGATATAGCAGGCGCAACGCCTCGTATCGACGGTATCAAGGTATGGTGCAGGGTTTGTGGAACTGTTACAGTTCACTTCAGAGATGGTGGCGCCCGCTCCGGGAATTGAACCCGGGTCGCAGGAATGACAATCCTGCATGATAACCTCTACACCAAGCGGGCCGTAGGCATACATCCGTAACGGAACCGCTATTTAAGCCGCGAGGTATGGCATAGTCAGGGACGGCCATGGCAGCAAAGAAAACCTCGGCAGAAGAAGCACGAGAACAAGCAGAGGAAGCCGCTTTAGGCTCCATGCTCGATGGAGCATTTGGCGCCATGGAAGGAATCGAAAACACTCCTCCATCTCCGGGACCATCCGGTCCACCTGGGCCGTCGGGCCCACCATCAGGACCGACAGGCCCTCCTTCTGGACCACCTCAAGGACCCCCAAGCGATGGCCCGTCTGGACCTCCGACGGGACCTCCGACGGGCCCACCCACTGACCCACCAAAAGGACCACCTCAAGGACCTCCAGCCAACCCTCCTGTTGCTCAGGATGAACCAGTTGAGGAGCCAGAACCA
>DUJC01000091.1:7565-13049 GCA_013330015.1 Candidatus Poseidoniaceae archaeon
CAGTTGAGGAGCCAGAACCAGTTGGTGAGGAAGTTCAAGAGACGCCCGCAGAACCAACCGCTCCAGAAGAAGCAGAATCCGTTCAAGATGAACCGGTTGAGGAAGAACCTCAGGCGGCGGAAGAAGTATCTGAATCCGAAGCTTCTACAGAAGAAGCCGCACCTGAGGTGGCTGCTGGAGAAACCCCTCCAGCAAATGAAGAAGAAACGCCTGAATCAGTTGCAACTGAGCCGGCACAAGAAGACAACCCTCCAGAGGAAGCGTCGATTGAAGAACCAGTTGCAGAGGAGGAGCCTGCTGAAGAACCTCCTTTAGACACCGATCGAGAAATGGAAATTGCTCGCCTTACAGCAGAAATTGAACGTCTGCGTGGAAGCCTCGTCGGAGCAGCCGAAGTCATTGAGGAGATAGAGGAAACACCGATGCCCCCTGTTGTGCTCGACAACATTGTCGTTCCCCCACACATTGTAGCCGACTTCGCTCGACTGGGACGTCAACTCAGTCGAGAAGGACTGGTCAAAGGAACAATGGGCGCCATTTCCATGCTCCACCCGGAAGAGCCAGGCTTGATGATCAGCACTCGCCATTCAACCATGCTTGCTCGTCTGGACGAACGAGGTATTGTCGGAGGCCCTCTAGGAGGAAATCCTCCTCGTGGCGCCATTGGTGAATGGAAGGTGCACGAAGTTCTCCTTGCTTCTGTTGCAGCACTCGCCACTGGTGGTCCAGCAGCATGCATTCACATGCAAGGGCCATTCACAACTGCGGCAAGTTGTGAGAAGGACCTCATTCTTGTCCAACCAATTGACGTTCTCGGTAAGGAACACATTGGCAAGGTTGTCATTGTCGATCCTGACGATGATGCTCCAGATGAATTCCTTCGCCAGGTCGCAGAAGCTTTGCAACAGGGTGGCATGCGCTGCGTGGTTGTTCGAGGTTACGGTGCATACGCTGTTGGAGCGAATCTAGACCAAGCAATGGCCAATGCAGCCATGCTTGAGCATTCCATGAAAGTCCTTCTGCTCGCCCGACAAGCCAATCTCAAAATCTAAGGATCTCGTGCTTTTCGACAAACTTCGACGAAATTCTCGAACATCTCTTTGCCGAACTCTGAATCGTTGACTTCAGGATGGAATTGCAAACCGAAACGATCTCCTGCATTGTTTTCCATTCCCTGAACTTCACAAGATGGACTGCTTGCGGTAACAAAGAATCCTTCAGGTACAACATGGACTTCATCGTTGTGAGATTCCCACACAGTCTGAGTTTCTGATGTTCCAGCGAAGATTTTTCCTCCTCCATTATGGAGATTGATTTCCATCGCCCCAAATTCCGGGATTGGGGATTCACGAGCATCGCCGCCATAGAATCGAGCCATGAATTGATGTCCGGCACAGATTCCGAGAATTGGAATTTCGAGTTTCAAAAATTCAGCACAGTTACCCAATTCACCAGACAGGCCAATTCGCGCTGCGCCCCCAGAAAGGATGAGCCCATCCAATTCTCTGAGTTGTTCGACAGGCGTGTCGTTTGGAATGATTTGAGTGTCGACTTTAAGATACTTCAACATCCTCCATTCTCGATGTGTCCACTGCCCGCCGTTGTCCACAACATCGATGACAAGAGGTGCATCTTCTCCCATGAAGTTCCTTGTTCCGAGAACATCCTTGAACATGCCGAATTCCGCGAGTTCATATACTCTAGAATTTCATAGTCATCGAGGAACAACAATGTCGGATAAGAAATTCACAGTTCACGTAGCACGAGAGAGTGGTCACGAGCAAGAGCTCATGACCCGAGAGAACATCGTTGAGATGGTTTCTGCAAATGAAAACACCTGGGTCTTTGTTGATTCACAAATGGTCAGTGTCGAAGAGCTCGAAAACATCGAGTTGAACGATTCTACCGAGATTCGAATCAACCCCGGTATGGTCGGCGGAGCAGAGACCTTCACTGTACTTGTTGCAAGCGAAAAAGGCGACCAAGCCATGCTTATGACCAAGCAGGAACTCGCAGGCGAGTTAACGAACAACCAAGGCAATTGGCTCTTTGTCGATGGTCAAATGGTCGATGCAGCCACCATTGCAAACACCGAACTCAACCAAGACAATGTCTTGCGATTGGTACCGTCGATCGTTGGTGGATCTGAAACGTTCACGGTTCAGGTTACAGACGCCACAGGCCATTCGGTCTGTGAAATGACCAAGGAAGAAATCGCTTCAAGCGCAAAGGAAGCCAACAACTGGGTGTTTGTCGACGGCCAGATGGTTGCTGCAAGCGCTATTGCAGACACCGACCTTTCTCAGGCGACTGAGATCCGCATGACGCGACCACTTGTCGGTGGCCTCTGAGATTGATTTCTCGACGGACAGGTTCAAAACCAATGGGCAGGTCGGTTGGGCTATGTCGGAACTTGTAGACTACAAGTGTGCGCTTTGCGGCACCATCGAAAGCTTTGACCGAGAGCGAAACGGAATTCACTGCAGCCATTGTGGTTGCAAAATATTCATGAAACTCCGCAGAAGCAGCGGAGATCGAAAGAAGAAGACACTCAAGGCAGAGTGAATTCACACAAATGGTCAAAGACCTTTGTCGCTGAATGATACGCATGGCGAGTTGGCTTGAGACCTACCATCCTCGTCGCTTTTCAGACCTTGCACTTGAGCAATCAACCATCGAGACCATCGAACGTGTAGCGCTCCAAGCCAACCCACCGCATCTTCTTCTTTCTGGCCCTCCCGGATCCGGAAAGACCGCTGCATGGCGCCTCATTGTTCGACAGGTCCTCGGCCCTTCGTGGCGCTCAACAACTCATGTTCTGCAAGCCAAGGATCTTGCGAAGTCTGCCGGTGCAATGGCTGCGTTTGAGTCGTTCTTGCGACCCGGAGGAAAGGATTCAAGCGATACACTCGCAAGTAGAACCTCTCTCGATGCGTTTGACTCGACATTTTCGCAGGTATCTGCGGACGACATTGCTCCAGCGGGCCACGAGTCCCAACGTGGAAGTCAAACCGACGTCCATATTTCTCGCATCATCGTCATTGAAGACGCCGACTATCTCGGGCACAAACGTCAACCACTCTTACGCCGTATGATGGAGGCAACAAGCCAAACATCGCGATTTATTTTCACAGCTCAAACTCCTTCTCGATTGATCGATGCGCTTCGTAGTCGGACACAACACATCCGGCTTACGGGCGTCCCACGCAAGCAAATAGAGTCCAAACTCGCAGAGTTGTGCGCTTCTGCAGACGTTGAACCGGTTCGAGGTATTCTTGGAGACATTGCTCATATTTCCAACGGTAATCTTCGAAAAGCCATCTTCACAACTGAAGTTCTCGTACTTCGAGATCTTCTTGGTGAACGAGGTAATCTCCACCGTCTTCTTACAATGATATCTACCAATGAAGTCCAACGAATGATAGAAGCTGCATTGCGAGGCCAGGTCGTCGAATGGCGTTGGGAGAAGGACGGTTACAAGAACACGAGAAAACTCAAGGGTGCCTTGGGAATCTATGACGAAATCATTACACAACAGAGTTTGGAAGCGGAAGACATTGTTGAACAAGCGCATCAAGTTCTCACTGGAGGGCGACTCAATCTTCCAGAGGATCAGTTGACGCTCGCGCTTACTGCGTTATCGGACTGCGATGTACGCCTTCGGCGTTCTTCACAAGGACGTATTCAAATCGAGCAGATGTTGCATGATTTTGCTGCCATTCAGCAACAGTAATCTCCATGATAGGGAGCGTTTTGGCAACGCTGGGCGTGTAGCACAGCTGGATAATGCGTCGGCCTCCTAAGCCGAAGATCGCGGGTTCGAATCCTGCCACGCCCGCCAAATCGGATTGATTCATTGAGGATGCAGCGAAGAAGACATATGGGGGCTGTTCGTACAGAGGTCTGAGTCAGATGGAGCCAGAGGAAGAATCCATCGTTGCTCGTACCCGGCGAACCATCAAGTCTTTGCCGGATCCATACGGCCACGGATTTGCTCGAAACGAAGACCCTCTCGAACGCACACGTGAAGCCTGGGTCAAGAGTGAACGTTTCCGTATGAAAAGCGGACAAATCGCCAACAATTCTTTTTTCCTCGCGTTTCGTAACGTCGTCGGATTTGGCATCGCTACAACTGCAGTTTTGCTCGTTATTGATCCTTCCATCTTACCATACACTTCTCCGTTGTTTATCCTCGCCATTTGGTTGATTCCGGCTCTTGCAGCATTCGTCCCTCCTATTGCAGGAAGCGAAGCGACATGGTCCGCAGTAGAGGCGAAGATTTCTCTTCGTGAACAGGGAGGATTTGGGGATGGAAAGCGACATACACTCCGTGCGCAACCAGGAATGGACCGCGTGCTTGAAGGACTTCGAGATGGTCGCCGGCAAAACAACATCAGTGCTTTCCTTGCGACCACATCGCTAACGTTGCTGTGTCTTTCAATGCTGATTACGCCTCGCTCAGTCGCTTGGAATTTGTTGTTGCTTGCATCGATGACTGCGGGAATAGGGTTGAGCATTCACTCTATTTTGACGACCTACTACATTCGCCTTCAAGCGGACTCAATGCCATTGCTGATACACTATGCGCCAACACACCACCCAACACAATTGGGCTCTCCACTGGGCCAATTGCTTCAATCACATCTCGATCCGGATTCGCAAATCGAATGGGTTGAGTGGGAGGCTCGTTTCCATGGCGCTATTCTTCCCGGGACTGACCCGATACAGGCAAGAGAACGCCTTCTCTTCCTCTTGCACCTCAATGCTCATTCAATCATCGGCGACGAGGTTGTTCTAGACTCATTGCGTGACTTCATGTCGCCGGATGCTATCGATCGAACGCTTCTTTCTGAAGACCAATTTTTCAACTGGCGCACACTCCAACGCGCCCTTGAACATGCAAGAGCATGGCAGCCCGGAGCATTCCGATTGTTTGAACGATTGCAGAACGATTTCCTCTCTGGAGCACCTGAGATTTTACTCTCGCCATGGAGGATGGATATCTCACTCGATTCAACGTGTTACGATGGATCAGGCAGTCTCTTTATCGCTCTAAATAATCAGACGTTTGATGCTACGCACGTTCGTGTCGAAGTTCAGGTTCCCGGAGGCGAGCCGCAGTCCATTGACCATCGATTCGAATTGGCTCCATGCCCTCCTCCAACGAAAGCCATCGAGCTTACGCATGCTTCGGAAGACGATGTTTTGAGCTGGCTTCCACGATACCTAGAGCGAACAGTCGTTCTTTGGATTAATGTTGCCTGGGATCGCAGCTTCAAGGGAGCTGCACAAGTTCAAGTAACGCTTCGCGACGATGAGGGGGTCGTTCTTGGATCTCGAATTGTTCGAACGAATGTGTTGCCAAAAGAAAGCCGACAACGCCTTGAGCGAATCCGTCAATTGCTACGCGTTCGTCGATTCTCTGAGCTTGATGTACCCGCCTCAACGAATTGATTTACCTGGGGGAACAAGCGCTTTGCTTAT
>DUJC01000091.1:13446-14456 GCA_013330015.1 Candidatus Poseidoniaceae archaeon
GGAGACGGTCCTGCAGCATTGTCTGCTGCTGCACAAGCATCAAAGGATGGAGCGAGTGTCCTCATGATGAGTTCTACCGGCCTCGGCGATGCCGGTTTGGATGCGATGGATGGTATCGCATGCCACATTCAAGAGGAAAGCAATCGCGGTCATCGAGAAGATACAATCAAGATGGGTTCGTTCCTTTGCGATCAAGACATTGTCGCTGAACAAACGACCAAGGCTTTGCGAATCGTTGATCTTCTTGAACGAAGAGGCGTCAATTTCCGCCGTGACGCAAAAGGGATTGTCAAAGGACACTACGCTTCTGGTCATTCCAAACCTCGTCTCATCAATGCCGGAGACTCAACAACCCGTGAAATTCAGCAAGTTCTCGAAGAACAATGCATGAAGCATGGCGTAACTCGTCGAGCCGATCAAGTTCCTTTGGAACTGATTCATACCGACTACTCGGTCAACGGCTTGATTGCCATTGACATGTTGAACGGGCGCATCCTCTCCATACAATGCAAGGCACTCATTATCGCAGATGGAGGGTTTGAGGGTGCGTTTACCAACGGATCAACATCGCTTGGAATGGACCTCGCATATCGCGCAGGCGCGCCATTGCGAAACATGGAATTCGTTGCTGAAGCCCCACTTGGAGTTGTTGGGACCAACTTGGTCGTGCCTCAATCTATCCTTTCGGATGGTGCAACATTGCATACGCCCTCAGGTACTGCCCTTGAGACAACTTCAACCACACCTACTTCAGAAATATGCTCGAAGATGCACGAAGCCGGAACAACGGTTCTTGATGCACGAAATCTCGGAGAAAATGCAGATTGGTGGACTGTTCTCTTTGACACCATTAAGCAACGCACGGGCATTGACATGAACAAACAAACCGTCGAAGTTGCACCCGTTGCCACGCACACACTGGGAGGGTTGCCAACCGATGAACACGGCCGTGTCGTTCTTCAATCATGGGCAAGATGGTTCACGGGCCTCTATGCTGCAGGCTCTGCAGC
>DUJC01000091.1:14868-20130 GCA_013330015.1 Candidatus Poseidoniaceae archaeon
GCCAATGCATCTGATTGGGTCGGAAAAAGAAAATTCACAGGAGCATCATCGCTTGAAGAGGCGCACGGCCTTGCAGAAGCAGAATTGAGCATGCTTGGAGGTGAATCCGAAGGACCAGTACAGCGATTGAACCCAGTCCTGACGGGGCTGAAAGAGACGCTCAACTCACTTCAAACACCTGCAAGTGTCGCTTCTGATTACGACAACGCTGGTGAAATGCTTGAAGTTCTCTCGGTTAAGGCAGAGCAGCTTTATTGTGATCAAACATCGCTCATTGCAAATCAAAACCTTTTGGAGATTCTACGTACACAGGCTGCCATCCGCATGGCACAAGTCTACGTCCAATCTGCCTCGATGCGAACCGAATCGCGAGGCCTCCATCAACGCTCAGATTTCACAGATATTGACAATGAGCAACTCCATCACAACCTTATCTTTGCAGATGGAACAAACGCAATACTCGCCTTGCGAAAAGGGCCATCTGGAAATTGGATTCTACCTCCTTCCGCTGCGGTTTGATTATTTGTTCGGGCTGCTTCGCCTTACCATGGCAGAACCAACGTTGTTTGAACGCATTCTGTCTGGAGAGATTCCCTCGCATAAAATTGGGGAGGGCGAAGGGTGGTACGCTTTCCTCGATATCTTTCCAAGAAGAGAAGGCCATACACTGGTCATCCCTACAACACCCGTACAACGACTTGCTCAACTCGATGAGCGTGAACGGTCACAATTAATGTCAGGCGTTGTCGAAGTCCAGACTCGACTTTCAAACTACTTTGGTACGACCGATTTTACAGTGCTTATCCACGACGGCCCTCTTGCCGGGCAAGAAGTTCCACATGTCCACGTACACGTTCTTCCAAGGACGAAAGGCGATAACGGATCGACACTCGCTGCGATGTGGCCTCCAAATCCGTCTCACGATATAGACCACCAAGCGTTGGCTTCTCTTGCTGCCAACATAACGACGGAGGCTTGAATGTGGCCAAAGGCGTTGCACCATCTGATGGCGTTGTTGATCATCGAGGAGAAGCGCTTCCCGTTCTCTCGAAGTCTTCGTCGAACATGAAGATGGAAAAACTCCTCAACACGCCGATGCCTTCGTTCGAGAAAGAAACTCCAGGGAGCCCTTTTTGGACCAAATTTGCGTTCTTCCTTTGCCGACGTACTGCTGCAAATCAGTTTCGAACGATTGAATATTCGGGTATGGAAAAAATTCCAACAGACCGAGGCTCACTTTGTGCAGCGTGGCACACAAACGGACTCATCGATCCCCTTGGCATTATGCTTGCACATCCAAAAGAGTTCGTCATGGGCGGACGTCATGACTTGGTGACGCGTCCCGTGCTTTCGTTTTGGACTCGGCGATTGGCAGTACAACCAGTGGTTCGCAAAGCAGAGTTGCTCCGTGGAGGATGCAGTGAAGAAGAAGCTACGAATCTGAACGGTCGTTCCTTACTTACACTTGCAACCGGCATCGCAAGTGGATTTGGATGCGTCTTGTTTCCTGAAGGGACGAGCCATGATTTATCCCATATGATGCGATTTCGAACTGGGCCGATGCGCACAGTCCTTGCCGCAGCCGCCATCGCAAAAGGTTCAGGGAAGAAATGCCCTGTCATGCAGCCTGTAGGTTTGCATTTCCGCGTCCGCCATCACTACCGTACTGACATGTGGGTTGAATTTGGGGAACCGCACTATCTTCCAGAAGATGATATCCCCGAGGATCTTATCCAGGCTGTGCAGAAGCGCGAATGGGTTGAACCCCCTGGAGATCTTGTTCGCTCACTTCGAGATGGACTGCGCCCCCACCTTTCACCAATCACGCCAAACGTTTCGAGTTGGGACGAACACGGTGCATTCCACCTCGTCGCACAGCTTGAATCACGGATCTTGAATCAACCGCTCGATACATGGCGAAAAGAGGTTCTTGCCGCACGCCAAGTTCGTGACAGGTACCAAACTGAACCTGAAGATGAGGATGGAAAGCCAACTCCAGCCCATCACCCAATTGTCGAGATGGCTAAGGACGTACATTTGCAACTTGAAGAGTGTGGGCTTGATGGTCGAGATTTGGATGCCAAGGGAGAACGCTTGCGGACAGGCAACCCTCTACGCGGAATTGGCTTTGGCCTCAAAACAGCATTCATGGCGATGTTGTTACCAGTTTTCCTTCTCTCACTCTCGCCTCAGTTGGTCCTTGGTCGATTTTTAGGCGATCGAACCGATGAAGGCGTCGATGCCAGAACGACCTACCAATTCCTTGCCGCAATGTTTGGCTCCGTCATTCTTTGGCCGTTCATGGCCCTCGTTGGCGCCGGGATACTATGGTTAAACTCCGGCGATATCAGTGCAATCACTTCGATCGATGTTCGCACAATGTTTGGAAACGAATCGATGCACTACGTTGGAGCATTTGTTCTTCTCTATGTTTCCATGATTCCGCTCTTTTGGGCATCAGGTAGAATGTTTGGATTGTGGTGGGATGGATACGTGGATGCTCGAAGAGCCTTCGCACGGATCTTTGTGAGCGGTACATACAAACAGACTCTCAATGAGAAGCTGAAGAATTTGAAAGGAGAACTCCAAAGCTCTCAGGAGCGTTGAGTTCAAAACACCCAAACGCTCCGGTTCATCATGGTCGATTCCGGGCAAGTCCAGCAAATCCGTCAGTGGCTTGCAAGTGAACGACTCGAAATTCGAGATAAGAACGACCCCCGAGCGGATGCACACTTTCTGGTTCGCTACCCTCCTGGCCCTCAAGGCCACATGTTCGCAGTCGTCTTACCAAAAGGAAGAGACCTCGTTTTCGTTTCGAGCATGACGCGAGTCGATTTGGGCCAACAAGAGCAGATGAAGGAGCACATGAACGAAGAGCCAGAGGTCTGGTCGGAGTGGGTACACGAGTGCCGCCTCTCGCTCATGCGTGCAGAGCTCGACTGGGGCATCCACATGGGTCACCAAGGCAAAGAAAAACCTGGGCCTCTCCAAGCATTCAATGTGAGTTTGCCAATATGGCATGATGGGCTAAACAAGAACGCCCTCATGCACGGCCTGCGTCGTCTTTGGCTTGCCAAATTAAGCATGATTCATGAAATTAAATTCGCTTACGGTCCTGGGAAAGGAGAACCTGGTCCTGTTGATGATTGGACGGAGCAAAAGAAGCGCAAGCAACCCAAAGAAAGTGCACCAGAACCTGCTCAAATTGAGTACAACGATATGATGCCGTTTGGAACTGGATTGGATCCGGATGAATGGGCTTGAATGACACATTGCGCTCCTGCATTTTCTGACGCGTAAGGGTCGCGGTTAAGTAGTGGTGAAGGCTGCTTCAATTCACACAGGTGTTACTATGCGTCAAACAACCAAATCGATTACCCTCGTCAGCCTTTTTCTTCTGTCTCTATTCTCTGGAATGGTGATAGGAACAGAGCAAGCCGAAGCCTCTCAAGTCGTTATTACCGAAGCTGTTAGAATTGTTGACGGTGGAACGGCATCCGACAATCAAGCCGCAGTTGCATCAGATAGTGAAGGAAACGTTCACATTGTCTGGGCAAGGAACACTCAACACCTGTACTATTCCATGCTTTCTCCACGCGGTGAAACCCTGATTGATGCGACGCAAATCACAAGCCCAGGACTACACAAGGTTTGGCACCCAGATATGGTTATCGATGACAATGACCGAATTCACCTGGTTTGGGCGGACAAGTCTGGTCAACACAAAATCATGTATACCTCGATCAACCCTTATCTCGCGCCACTCGATGGAATGGCTGCGGAAGATACTGCTATTTCCGTTATCGATGATACCATCATTTCCATGCGTGCCCAAGACCGTGACTGGCCATCCATTGATGTTGACAGCCAAGGCAACCTCCACATTGCCTGGCAAGATTCCTATGACGAGTTGCAGCAATTCTTCAACCAACCCCAAATCTACTACTCCATGATACAACCTGAGTTCAGTGGGGGAACGGTCCTCACACTCTTCGAAGACACACTCTTGACTCCGGTTATCGGACACAAGGGTCACCCGGACATCGTTGTAGACTCAAACGACCTCGTTCAAATCGCATGGGACGACACCCGTGGAGGAAAGGTCGAACTCGTTTTCCTCGTCGATACATCTGGATCGATGTACTCCGAATGGGCAGACGTTTGTACGGTTATTTACGGCGGTAACTTCGCAGCTGGAGGCTCCTTCCAAGGCCTCAAGCCAATGCTCCAAGAAGGAAACATGACGGTTTACGAAACCATCTATGGTCTCGGAAACACACTCCCTGGTGCTGCGAGCAGTGGCAACTGCGCAACACACAACAAGAATGCTGGGCCTCGTT
Source organism: Candidatus Poseidoniaceae archaeon (assembly GCA_013330015.1). GTDB lineage: Archaea > Thermoplasmatota > Poseidoniia > Poseidoniales > Poseidoniaceae > MGIIa-L2 > MGIIa-L2 sp8574u. The sequence goes on from DUJC01000091.1 coordinate 19,209, forward strand.
CGACAGCTCTTGGTATCACACCAGGAGATGATTCTGGTGGCATTCGAAAACTTCCAGGAACCGTCTACAACGGCAATACCTACTCTGGATACTCCGGAGAGGACTGGGGCCCAGGAACCAACTGGGCATGTCTTTCTTGGAAGGATTCACAGGGCAATGTTCCAGGAAACCCTCCGACTCAAGACGATCACAAGTGGAATCCGAACGCAACGAAGATTGCTATCCCGATTTCCGATGAAGGACCGAAAGACGGGGACCCTGCACAGCAAGCTGATGATACGACCTCCATCGAGGAAGCACACGACAACTGTGTCAACGCAGGCGTCGTCCCAGTCGGAATGTACGGACAAACCTACGGCGGTGCTACAAGCGTTCAATCACACTTCAAGGACTTGGCTCAGTGCCCGAACGGTGTCCAGAGCACAGCTGCACGAAACTGTCCAGGTAACACCATCCGGTCAACAGACGCTGGGGGACAGGTCTACGAGTTCCCATCCGGAAGCGGCGGTGCAAGCCAAATGTCGCTCCTTGTCGAAGCGATGGTTTACATCTCCACCAACAACTCCCGTGAGATCTACATGTCTGTTCTCGACCCATATGGTAAGATGAACAACGACCTGAGCTGGGTTCCTGGTGTTTCTGGAACCGTTGCTCAGAATGGTGGCTACATAGAAGACACCGGAAAGGGCTCTGAGGGCCACCTTGTTGTTGTCAACGATACACGTGTCACGATTGATGACGCTTACTCGTTCCACCCATCGATTGGTGTTGACATGGAAGGTAACACGCACATCGCATGGATGGATGGACGTGACTACGGTTTCGAGAAGGACGTCAATTACGAGATATACTACACCAAACTCCGACTTCAGGGTGCTGGAGAATTTGACGGTCGTGATGATGGTCTTTCCACATACGCCAT
>DUJC01000068.1 GCA_013330015.1 Candidatus Poseidoniaceae archaeon
GTCACAGAGGATGAGAAATCGTCAATGGGTGAGAGATTCTCTTGACCACCAGTCAACCATCCTGACGCGATCAGTGCTTGGACAGATGTTGCAGCTTCATCAGGCTTGAGCCACCCCATATCCAATGAAAGAATACGTTCAATATCCATGGCATCAAGTTCGGATTCTCCGCGAAAGCAGATAGCGAGGACACGTCGAATGTCCTCTGCATCTGCTTGTGTCACCTCATCACGTCCTTGTTCAACCTTCTCAAACTGGCCATCACCGAGAATCCTCTATGGTACGGTTGACCGTACCAAGGCAATGTGGAGGTCAACAGCAAACCGAGCCCCATGTGAAGATGCCACACGACCCATCGTTGATTCATCCTGTTCTTGAGGCTTGCCAACGTCTGTCCAGATTGTGGTAAGTGAAGGTTCATAATCACTGGATGAATGCACCCTTTGATTGGTACAATGGTTCGAGAGTACATTGCACGAGACCCAAGAACGGGATTGCCCATTGCAACTGGTCGTCGTCAGACTCGAAAAACAAGCAAAAAAGAGCGCATTGGACCTTGGTTGGAGTGCACTCGACAAGAACTTCATGATCTCTCTACTGGACAAACAGAGGACTTGACGGTCAATTGGAATGGTGGTCGCCATACGCTTTCTCGAGTTGATGGTGTTCAAGGTCTTGGTCGTTTGAAGGGAGTGTGGGCGGACCGAGCACATGCGAGCTTATTGCTGGCTCTTGAGTCCGATGATGCAGACGTCCGCGTTGCGGCACTCGAGGTTCTTCCAACGGTTGCTGAGCAACGCTCGGATGAATTGTTCGATTGGCTTTCTGTCCTACTCGATGATGACGACGTCCGTGTACGTCAGGCAGCGAGTTCGTGTCTTGAACAGGCTGCTCCAACGTTTCCCTCAGGCGTGGATAGTTCGCTTGCGCAAGAACTGCGTTCGACCATTGCCGCTCGAAGTGAACCCGCTTGGCGTGGCCTAAAAGCACTCACAGAGACTTGGCCAGAGGTCGTATGCGACCACATCGATGAGTTGCTTTTGGTCGATGATGTTCGGTTGAGGCGAAAGGCCTCAAAATTGCTCAGGAACATAGTCCAGCGTGCTGGTGCGATGGGATGGGATCTCATCTCATGGGCACTGAATGATGCTGATGCAGAAGTGCGAAGAAATGCATCGCAGACGCTCTCATCGCTCTCGAAGAAAGAGCCCCGAATTGCAATTATGTTGACCGAGAGAGCTATTCTCGATTCGGACGAAAAGGTTCGAAACAATGCTCTTCGCGCCATTCGTTCAATGGATACGGATGATTCTCGAGCACGTAACCTGATCATGAACGGGGCTCGTCATCCAAACGCCGTTGTTCGTAGGTCCTGCATTGAAATGCTTCCAATGTTGCTTGTCGAAGACAAACTACGTATTGTCGCCACTGAATTACTTCAAACTGAAACCAATGCCGAACTGAAGAAGATGTTGACCGAAATGACCTTCGATGCTTCGATTGAAGGAACGGAAGCAGAGAAGAACGCATTCCTCTCTCCGGCACTACCCGTTCCAGCTTTGGAAAGAGAAGTTGCTCATGCGCAAGGAAAAGCGGTTGGGCTCGGAAATGTTCCTCCTGAACCACATCTGTTGGACGCTCCACAAGATGACGACGTGCAAGACGCCTAACGACATGGTTATGAGGGGGTGCTTGGTCGGTTGGACATCGAGGTCATCGCATGATGGACGACAAAGAACTCCAATTCGACCGACTATGGGACGGAATTACGCCAAAAGGTGTGAACCGAACTAAGGCTTCCAAATTCCGACAATACATCCTAGAGCACGTTCGACAAATGCGTCGACCGCTCAACCGTGACAACGCCAAGAAGTACTGGATGGGCCAACTTCAGGCGGAAATTAAGGATCGAGAAAACTTCTGATGTGCGTGGGGGCCACCTCCGTCTCGGTGGCCTGAACAAAAGAGACGGAAGGAGCACACATGTTCACCAAAACACGATTCGATTCTCTTGTACTTCCTGATAGCATCATGCAGGGTATTGCATCCCTTGGATGGGAATGCTTGACTGAAGTTCAGCGCGATACGATACCAATCGCTCGCTCTGGTCAAGACGTCATCGGCCAGGCTCGAACCGGTTCGGGAAAGACCGCTGCATTTGGTATTCCAATTCTCGAGCGATGTCAGCCAACTGGCAGTCTGCAAGGCTTGGTCCTTGCACCGACACGTGAACTTGCGCAACAGGTCGCAGAAGAAATGAATCAGTTGCAAGGCGATGCTGGCCTTTCCATCATGACCGTGTATGGTGGAACCGACCTCGAGAAACAAGCAAAAGGACTCGACGACGGTGTTGACCTTATCGTTGGAACTCCTGGTCGTGTAATGGATATGTCCGAACGTGGACACCTTGACCTTGCCAAGGTTGAGATCTTTTGTCTTGATGAAGCAGATCGGATGTTGGATATGGGATTCCTTCCAGACATCCTTTGGATTTTGGAGCGAACGACTGCTCGAAAGCAAACGCTTCTTTTTTCTGCAACGTTCCCGCAAGAGATTCTTGATGCGGCGAACGAGTTCACAAACAACCCTGAGTTTGTCATGACCAATGAGGAAGAACTTGATGTTCCTCCCATCGATTTGTACAAGATTTCAATCGGTCGTGCCAACAAATTGTGGGCTTTGGGTCGTCTTCTCGTCCGAATGGGCGATGATGACCAGTGCATCATCTTCTGCAACACGAAGCGCATGGTCGATCTTGCTGTCCAGCGCTTGCAGAAGCACAAATTCGATGTTGCAGGCTTGCATGGTGACTTGAAACAGAATCAACGTGAACGCATTCTCGATCGCTTCCGTGAAGGAGAGGTTCGAATTGTTGCTGCAACGGATGTTGCTGCACGTGGAATCGACATTGATGGCATCACGTTGGTTGTTAACTACGATGTTCCATCGGACATTGACTCGTTCATCCACCGCATCGGCCGTACCGGTCGTATTGGCCGCCATGGCGAAGCTTGGAGTTTGGTCTCCAAGGACGATGCACCTCAGATGGGGAAAATCATTGCAACGTACAATCTCGATGTTCAAGAGACAGACGCACCTGATTTGCCAGAAGGTGTCGATCGTGATCCAGTCAGAAAGCAAGACGATTTTGGGGAGAATGCTGACGTCTATGGTTTCGTTAGCATCCGTCTTGGTGCAGGAACGGATCAACTCGGTTCACCTTTGCAAATTGCTTCATGGTTCGAGCAGCATCTCCGATGCGATGCTCTCGCTATTGGAGACATCCGATTCGAGGGTGACTCAACGGTTGTTGCCATTCACAGCAGCAAGTTGGGATTGGCCATGAAGGCGATTCAAACGCATCAATTTGGTTCTTTGAAAGTCGATGCTGAAGTGCTCTGATCATTCTTCTTCCGAACTTGAACGACTTCTCCAGGAACCTTTTGGCTTGTCTTTTTTGCTCTTTGATTCCATCATTTGATTTTCACCTTCTTTGGACGCCAGTGCCGGCCACTTTCCCTCCGAATCTTTGCGTTCGATTTCATAGATTCCTAGCGTGCCAATGGCAAGTCCAAGGACTGCGAACGACCATGCGCCTTGAATCGCATTATTCCATGTGTTCTGAGCTTCGTAACAGTTTGGTGTGGTTAGATCGCTAAACGCACAGAAGTCGATCACACTCTTTGCATCCATTGCAGTTGAATTGCCATTGACCCAAAACCATGCGATTCCAAAGAATGCAATCATGACGCCAACGAACGCAAAATGCTTCTGCTCCCAGCGTTTCCGAAGAATGATGCGCCATTGCTCTCTTTCTTCTTGTGCGGCTTTCATCGTCTTGTTCGCTCCACCAATAAATTTGAACCAAGCAAGCCACATAAACAGCAGGACAATCAGGAATCCCCATTGGTAGACAAAGGTGTGAAAGTTCCACATATCGTTCAAGCATCCCGGCTGGTTGGGGTTGGCAAGGCAACCCTCAACTGCAATTGGGTAAAATGCAACAAGACGGACGATGTTCAGGACGTAAACGATGCCACACATGACGGCAACGGCCTTGAATTTCTCTCGTTGTGTGACGCCATCTGTCATCAGGACGAGTGTTGAGAGGAAAATCATCTCATGTACGCCTGCACACTCATCGGACACATAGAGTCCAACTGAATCCAACGCTCCAGGAAATGCTTCATGGTGGAAATCAATTCGTGTCATCCAACCGTTGTGTGTGCTCAATGTCGAAGCTCCTTCTCCGAACATAAGTTGCGTTACTTCGTTCCAGATGTAGGCTTCTGTGACCTGGATTAGAGCAAGCGTATCGGATGGCTGCGTAATGAACCAGTACAGGGCTTCGACTGCGAGAAGCGCCAACGGAATCTTTCCGTAACGAAGACCGAGTTGAGCGACTTCACCCCAACTCATGTCATCGCTTGCCTTCGACGAAGCGACCGTACCCATTGGGTTGTGCTTGTGCTTGCTCCTCTTCAACGTGTTGCGGAAATTGCAGTTCAAAACGTGGATGTGTTCAAAAAGCAGGGGTTGGACAATACACCATGGTCGGTGTCAAGGATGCTACACATCTCCTCGATGTTTTGGGATTCTTCTGTCCCGTTCCTGTTGCTGAAGCAAAGCAGGCCTTGTCAGACATGAACGTAGGCTCTGTTCTTCAGGTACTAGCAAGCGATCCTGAAACACTGCATGATATCCCTTTGATGCTCGGCCGAACACCTCATGAACTTCTTTCCGTTGAATCAAATGAAGGCGAGTACGTGTTTCTAATTGAGGTGAAAGAAAATGAATGATGATGTTCCAAGTGTCGCAAAACTTCCTACAAAATGGGGCCAGTTTGACATTCACGTCTATCATGAAGAGGAAACGGGTCTTGATCATGTTGCATTGATGCTTGGTTCAATGGAAGGGCCCGATCCCGTGCTTATGCGTGTTCATTCCGAATGTCTCACAGGGGATGCGTTTTCATCGCTCCGTTGCGATTGTGGACCACAACTTGATGCTGCATTGCAGGCCATTGTTGAGAACGGTTGGGGCTGCCTGTTGTATCTTCGTCAAGAAGGTCGCGGCATTGGTTTGCATGCAAAAATTCAGGCTTATCATCTACAAGACCAAGGTGCTGATACCCTCGATGCAAATCTATTATTGGGTCATCCTGCTGATGGAAGGGATTACAAAATTGCTGCAACGATGCTCGACGATCTTGGAATCAAAGAGGTTGCGTTGCTTACCAACAATCCAGATAAGGTGAAGCAGCTTGAAGAACACGGCATCGTCGTTGCAAAAAGAGTTCCATTGGTTGCTGGTGTTGGTCAAGACAATCTGCAATACTTGCAAACCAAAGTTGAGCGCATGGGTCACACCATTGATTCAGAGAAGTTGGAATGAATGGGGCCGTGGCCGGGAATTGAACCCGGGCTGGCAGAACCACAATCTGCCGTGCTAACCCCTACACCACCACAGCCATGGGGAGTTGTCCGTCATG
>DUJC01000127.1:0-1647 GCA_013330015.1 Candidatus Poseidoniaceae archaeon
TCACAAGGAAGCAAGACCGGTGTTGGTGGAGGCCAAGGTGTAGCAGGTTTGATACTTGGATACCTTACACTTGCTGGTTACCTTCTCCCATTCCTTCTTCTTGGATCGATTGGTGCAGGTGCGTCGATTTAGACCAGGTTTGAGATGTTTAAAGGGAACATCTTGATTATCGTGGAAGTCGACAGACCATCATGACGAATGGTGTTCAAGAGCCACCTCCATCGGTCGTCATTCAACCGGCGCAGGTCCAGGAACCCGCACCTTCCCAGCCTACATTGGCAGGTCAGGTCAAGGCTTTCCCCGCCAATCAAATCATTCTCCAACAAGGCCCAATATCGAATGGAATGGCAAACTCAAGTCTTGTTCTCGGAGTTTTCGGAATCGGTTCGATACTTCTAGCCCCCCTCACGGAGGGTGGCACCTGCATTGTTGCTTGGTTGTTTGGTCTACTTGGCATCATTTTTGGCCATATTGGAGCTGCTAGAGGCAAGCAAATCGGTATGGGCCGGGCGCAGGGTATCATCGGTTTGACTCTTGGCTACATTACGTTAGCACTCTATATTGTGCCAGTCATCTTCTTGCTCATCGTGTTCGAAGGCGGTTGGTGAGGTTCTCAGAATCTACAGAGCCAACTCCTTCAAAAAGGGGAGCCAACTCGGATGAGTTGGGCGATTAGGGTAGTCTGGATATCCTTCCGGCCTTCGGAGCCGGAGACGTGGGTTCGAATCCTGCATCGCCCGCTCAATCTTCACATCACTGCGAAGCCTTTCGCAACCAAACTTGTGCGGTCTCTTCGCCCCACGTTTCAGTTCGATGCAGTGACAAACCTGCCTGGCAGAGCGCGTCCTGATCGATGTTGGATGGAACGGGTTCCTGGTGCACAACTTTGCTTTGAACCAGATAGAATTCGTCCACCAACCCTTCGTTGAGGAATGAATGAATGGTCGTTGGACCTCCCTCGATGAGCAGTCGTTGCTTTTCCATATCGCCTAAGCGGTTGAGTAGGGCAAGCAATCCGTTGTAATCTGCTCCGATCTGAACTGTTTCATGACCGTCTGTGTAGACGATGGCCTCTGGGTTGGTTCGTTCTTTTGGGTCGAGAACGACTCGAAGCGGTTGACGTCCTGTCTCAATTCGACGAACGGTGAGGGAAGGATTATCGCGCTCAATCGTTTCAGCTCCGACAAGGATGGCATCGCAATCTTTGCGCAAGCGATGAACTTCATCGAGACACGCTTCACTGGTGAAACGTTGCGCTTTCTCAGAGCGATCGTCAACTGAACCGTTGGCATCAACAGCGAGTTTGACTGTAACAATCGGTCGACGATGCTCGCACCAATGGAGGAAGGGTTTCATTTGTTCAGCGGCAAGATGTTCAAGAAGTCCAGATTGAACTGAAATTCCCGCGTCTTCAAGCACTTGAAATCCTTTTCCGCGAACGGTTGGGTTTGGATCTGGATGAGCGACGATCACGTGCTTGACACCAGACCACAGCAGTGCTTCAGTGCAAGGAGGGGTTCTACCATAGTGATTGCATGGCTCCAATGTCACATAGGCTGTTGCTCCGTTCGGGGACTTTCCTTTCGATTCTGCATCGTGGATGGCCATCTGTTCAGCATGTAAGCCTCCAAGGTGGTCGTGCCATCC
>DUJC01000127.1:1798-4760 GCA_013330015.1 Candidatus Poseidoniaceae archaeon
GATCACGTGCTTGACACCAGACCAGAGCAGTGCTTCGGTACAAGGTGGTGTTCTGCCATAGTGATTGCATGGTTCCAATGTGACATAGGCTGTTGCACCATTTGGCGACTTTCCTTTCGATTCTGCGTCATGGATGGCCATCTGTTCAGCATGGAGGCCTCCAAGGTGGTCGTGCCATCCTTCCGCAATGACTTCACCATCCTTGACGAGGACACAACCTACCAACGGATTGGGAGCCACACGACCACGACCACGTTCAGCAACGTCGAGTGCACGCTGCATGAATGCCTCGTCTTCATCAGTCCACATCGGGGGTCCTCATCGAATCCGAAAGGTATCGAGTTGATGAGTCTGTTCGTTCATCCATGGATACATTGAAACCGTGTAAGAACCAGCAAACCGTATGGTCAAGGCGCATTTTATCATCAATCCTGCAAGTCGAGACTTTCGCTGCGGAAAGGCTTGGCCAGGTATCAAAAAACGATTGATTGAGCGTGGATTTGATGTCGTTGAACATATGACTGAACGGATTGGTCATGGTGCTGAACTCTCCCATCTGATTCGAACTGAGATTGAAGCGAGTGGTGAAGCACCATCACTTGTTGTTGCCGTTGGAGGCGATGGCATTGTTCACGAGGTTGCTTCAGGCCTTCGAGGTTCGAATATCCCTCTTGGACAAATCCCCTTTGGTTCAGGAAACGATTGTTGCATAACCCACGGAATTCCGCGTAACAATCTCAAGGCTGCACTCGACATTCTCGTGGAAGGTGTGGATCGACGTTGTGGAGCTTGGCGACTCGAAGGTGTTGCTGCGCCTACACTCGATGGTTATCCAAGTCCACCTTCCAACGCTTGGGATGGAGAAGCGAAGCACGATGGTCGGACCGTACGATGGGTGTTCCTTGAGTCGGATGCTGGTATCACATCGGCCATTAGTCGGGCGAAACTCCGTCGAGCAAAATGGATCAAGGGTCCAAAGAAGTACACATATCTCGGAGTTACGACCATTCCGTTTTGGCCACGTAGAAAGGTCGAGATGACGTTGGATGATGGTGAACCAACGATTCACGATTTGACCATGATGACGGTAACTACAGGGGAGACATTCGGTGGAGGTTATCGTGTTGTTCCCAACATGTATCCAACCCGTAAGGATGGCTCCATTGTCCTCGCCTATCGCTTGAGTCGCCTGCAGATGCTCTCACTCATGGGCCCGGTCAAGAAAGGAAAGCACGTTGGTAAGTGGGGCATTGAACAAATGGATGTCAATCGTGTCACGCTTCGACCTGTTGACAAGGATGGGAAGCCTTCGGATGTTCCTGTTGGACATTCAACCTTCATCCAAGCGGATGGTGAACCGTTGTTGCAACTACCAGCAACGTTGGAATGGCATCAAGACCAAATCATCTTCAGAGGCGCAACGGACGTCTCTTGGGCTTAGAAACTGAAGTCGGTGAATTCTTCCTCTTCATCGTTCCAGAACTTTTTCTGTTGCTGAGGTTCTGGTTCTGCTTCAGGCTCAGGTTCCGGCTCGGCCTGCTTTCGAACAGCTCTGCGTCGTCGAACTTTTGGTTTCTCAGCAGGTTCAGAAGATTTCGCTGAACCTGATGACCGAGCGTTGGAGGATGGAACTGAGGTTGGTGCAGAAGAAACTGAACTTGAGACGGGAGCGCCTCCACCGAAGGTTGAGGTTGGTGGAACGAACGGTTCACTCGATTCGATTTGTTTCTCGACACGCTTTGCATCATCGGAAGCGACGACAGAACTTCCAGAACCGAATTCTGAACGTGAAGATGAGGAACTGGCGCTACCAAGTGCACTATCGATTGAGAAGGAACCGAATCCATCGTCTTTGTTCTTCTTGGATTTCTTTGGAGCGGGTTTGGGCTTTGATTCTGTTTTTGGCTGGGCAGGCCCATCGTACGAACCTGTTTTCTTTGCTTTAGCGACCTCTTTTCGAACTTGAGCCGCCTTTTCGACACCCTCTTTGCCAAGGAGGGTGAGAGCTACACTTCGAGCACTCATCCTCAGCCGAAGTGAGGAATACATGTAGGCGCCAACCGCACCGCCAGCACCGACGACGAGTAGGAACAGGACAAATCCTGCTCGACCCAGAAACGGTACACTTCCAAAGGTGTACTCGTCATCATGCCCACCGTTAAGGCTGACAACATTGTCAGCGAGTTCGATCTTTGTGACAAGGACATAAACCTGAGCAATGTTTTGGTTACCCGTACTTGCTACACAATCATCTGAAACTTTGACGTCGTTCGGGCCGCTCCAAATGCCTCCTACGGGTGAGCCACCGTTTTGACTCTCGACAAGGTATCCGGTGATACGGACTGGTTGGTGGTACTTGCCGAGGGCAGCAACACCATCGTTGATGTTTTCAGAGGCAGGAATCAATCCCAGAACGAACCACTTGGTGTCCGATTCACTATCGATTTTCTCTAAGTTGGCCGTACCTGCTCCCGTCTTTGGACCGACAGGATCGCTCCAATCCTTGACTTCGACACGCTCACCTTGTCCCGACTGGACGTTCTTCGCATCGGCAAACGACATGGAATGAACGGCGATAGCCGCTGCAGTTGCAAAGGCAACATCTTCATTCAAAAGTTCCCCATTATGCGACTCGTAGATTTGACTCGCACTCATGTATCCCTCGAATGCGATGGTTCCAGTTTGTTCCGCGTTCACAGTTCCGTCGGTACAACCGCGTTCATCGTATTTTGAATTCACAGTTTGTCCAGACATTGAGGAGGTGAAGGTGAATGAACCATCGCCGTTTCGCTCAACGGAAATATCGTTGCCCCAATCAGGTGCAACCGGTGCAAGACACCCTGCGAGGAGAATGGTGGATGCAAGAAGAATACCCAGCAGCACTCGGCCCATATCCCGTTGAGAGATGCTAGAGTTTGTGAATGCTTCTCTTGAAATGGATGGCGCGGAGAGAGGGATTTGA
>DUJC01000127.1:5166-10564 GCA_013330015.1 Candidatus Poseidoniaceae archaeon
ACAACGCCCTCTATCAAACTCTTTTCCCTCGATTACTCAGATTTTGAGCGTAGGGAAATGGCAGCCATTGAGACGACTGCAACAGAGACAAGCAGTCCAACCGAAGGGATTCCTTCGGAGTCGTCCGAGATGATACCTTCTCGCTCAGCGAGTTCAACAACATCCTCAACGAAATCAGAGGCGAGCCATGAATCGTCGACGTATCGAACACGAGGCTTCTTCTCTTCATCGAGAATGTAGGTGTAGGCAAAATGCCCGACGGTGTATTCTGCTTCCGACTCAACAGCGATGCATGAGAGCACATCGTCTTCGGCCCATTCGTAGCCATCGTCGCACATGCAATGCGCTCGACTGCCCGATCCCATGACCCAACCATGACCGTCGCATTCACTGTCTTCAACGACAGCAAAGCCTGGAAGTGGAATCGCATCGTTGCTCGTGTTGTTTGAAGCCCAAGCGATGGCCATGGGCTGATCGATTCCATCCATTCCGACTATGGAATCTTCCCACTCTGCGGAGGTGTCGTTCCATGAATGAAGTTCCCAGTACCAACTCCAGTCGGCTGGAGCAGATACGTTGTCGATGCTGTTCAAGAAGTGGCCAAACTGACTGTCCTGAACGTCAACATCGATTTCAGCCCCATCAAAGGCCCCTTGCGTGAGATGGTATCCAGTGAATGTGGAAACATTCGTGAAGGATGTCGTATTGTCTGGGAAGACGACTTGAACACTCGGTGTATCGCCCATTGGTGGTTCAAGGAGGCTGATGTTAGCACTGGTCGCATACCATGCAAGGTGGGTTTCCTCGAGAGCGTTCACGGAATCAACACCAACAGGGGAATCTTCCCAACGCTGTGTTGCCTCATCGAACAATTTGAGGCTCCACCACCAACTCCAGTCGGCTGGTGAATCGTAGCCTTCAATTCCGTTGATCATCGTACCGTACTGTGTGTCGGATGTGTTGAGCGACCAACCAGCTTCAGCAGCAGCTGCGGAGGTCAAGGTCATGCCCGTTGGTAAATACATCAGTTCCTCGGCTGTACCATCTGGTCGAACGTAGACAACGCTCGAGTTGTGAACTTGGCCTTCCATATCACTGACATTGTCATCATGTGCATCGATGACGTATTCTTCAGCATAAATCGCAAAGCGTGACCACACTTCCTTGACATCTTCTGTTGGACCGGTCAGGTGAGGCCAATCTACACCGTGAAGGTCCATGTATTCGGCAAGAACCTCAGGTGTGTCGTATTTGGGATCGAGTGTAACAGCAACAAAGCCCACATTGTCTTCGAGCTCCTCGGGAAGTGTATCATGAACCAATTTCAGATTCTGTGTAATCACGGGGCAAACATCAGGACAACGAGTGAAGAAGAACGATACAACCACAATTTCTTCAGTTGCATCGGACAACTTGTATTCAGAGTTGTTTTGATCGACCAGTGTGAAGTTCCCAACACTTGCATAGCTCAATTCAATACCGTTGTAAGCAGAGACAGGTGCTCCACCAAGAACAACAGACAGTAGCAATCCGACAACAAAGATGGTAATGGTTCGCATTAGTATGCCTCAACGCTCCGTTACTAATGAATCCCAGTTTGGTGTGCACCACCCTGGAAGTCCGGTAACGCCTTCAGGGTTGGATAGACCAATTCCCCATAGCATCAACAAGACGAAGAGTGTTGGAAACAATGCAACTCGAAGGTAAATTCGAGGATCGTCCCAAAGGTGCATGAAGTATGCTCCAATTCCGAATCCCTTGACAATACCGACAACGATGAGAATTCCCCATATGGTTGTAAGCGTGAACCAATCTTCAAAGAAGACTGCACCGACTTCGAAGAAGGTGAAAATCATCAGTACAATAAAGTTCCAGAAGTAAATGTCTTTGCCCATAATCAATTTGTGTTCGCCCATAATTTCACCTCAATACAAATAGAATGCAGGGAAGATAACAACCCATGCTAAATCGACAAAGTGCCAGTAGAGACCGAAGTACTCAATTCCCTGTGCGTTCTCCTCGTCCCACTCAACTGTGTCTGCTTTGAAGATCATGTAGAGCATGACCAACAATCCAGCAAAGACGTGAACACCGTGTGCACCGGTTGCCACATAGAAGATTGAGCCTTGTTCGGTTCCGACGGTGAAGCCTTCTGCGATGAGGTGACTCCACTCAACCAACTTGAGAACGATGAACATTGTACCCAAAGCGAGGGTGATGATGAGGTAGTTGCGGATGGCTGCTTTCTTGGTTGGCATCAACCTGCCGAGCGGTCCACTGGGTACTTTGTAATCATGAGATTTAGCAACCTTGAGTGCCAAGACAATGGTGTACGAAGAGATGATCAAGGCGAAGGTGTTGACCGCTCCTGGAAGCATGGTCCAGAAATCACCGACAGATTCTCCGAACTTGTCGAGTTTTGCTCCACTCGGCCGGAGGTAATCCGAAGCGGTTAGAACCACGCTCTCTCCGCTTTCGAGGGAACACTTGCCATCGTCGAGGGCCCACTTTGTGCACCACTCTGTACGCATACGGAGGTAGGAAGAGAAGAACGTTGCGAAGACCATCACTTCAGACATCAGGAAGACCCAGATACCTGCCTTACGGATGTGTTGTCCAGCAAAAGGATCGGAGGTTGCAAGTTGTTCTCCATAGCCGTTGAATGGTAGGTCTTCTCTCCACCAGTTGGCAATACCAACGGTGACGACAACCAAACCAATCATTGAGACGGAGAGATCGCCGATGGTTCCCTTTGTGCTTCCCATCATGAGGCCGTGGAGTCCGTCAGCGAATTCTGGGAACCCGAGGAGGAAAAGTAGACATCCAAGGGAGAAAATAATCGGTGAGGCTGAACCATGGTGTTCGTGGTCATCATGACCATGGTGTTCATCGTGATGCTCATCAGGTCGAGAAGAGTTCAGGATTCCACTGATGACCAAGAAGGCCGTGAATATGATTCCAACAAAGAGAATGGCAAGGCCAGCGACTCGGTAGGTGAGATAGGACAGATGCGCATCCGTCTTATCGTTGTAGGCGGTAGCGTATGCGATGAATTCAGATGAATCTTTGTCATCGCTTTGAATTGTTTCGTCCTTGATAGCGCTGTTGTACGCTTTCTTGGCCTTATCGTATTTATCTTCTTCATCTTCCCAGGTGTGATGTTTCATGTCAGCAACAACAACACCGAGACCGACGTATGAGACAACGGCAAAACCGAGAATCATACCTGCCATAATTAGAGCACGCATCCAGACAGCGTTCTTGACGTCGCTGCCGCCTCCTCCACCCATCAGATCTCCTCCCCGGAGGTGAGTACAGCACTCACCACAGTGGATTTCTTACCTGCATCACCTTTCTTCTTGCCTTTCCACAGCTTCTCTTTCATCGAGTCTTCAGCATGGTGGCCGTAGATTTCGTTCATGTCACGCTGTGTAGGAATGATGTGGAAGGAAGGTGTAGGTGGTGGCGAAGTGGTGGACCACTCGAGCGACCATCCGCCCCACGGGTCCTTGCCAGCCTTCTCACCGTTCTTTCCGGAATAGATGATGTTCCACACCAGAAGGAGTTGGCTCAATCCAAAGATGAAAGCAAAGATGGAGATCGCCATGTTGTACTCGGCAAAGCCACTCTCAACGGTGTAGGAGTGTGTTCGACGAGGCATTCCCTGAATTCCTAGAGCGTGCATTGGCCAGAAGGCAGCGTTGTAGGAAGCGAATCCAATCAAGAAGTGCCAGAGACCGAGCGTCTCATTGAGCTTACGTCCGGTTGCCTTCGGGTACCAATAATAGACACCAGAGAACAGCGCAAACACCGTACCGCCAATGAAGACGTAGTGGAAGTGTGCGACGACGAAGTAGGAATCATGGAAGTGTGTGTCAAGCCCTGCAACAGGGAAGAACATTCCAGAGATGCCGCCGAGAGTGAAGGTGATGAGGAATCCAAGAGACCAGAGCGTGTGGGTTTTCATGACCAAGGAACCGCCCCAAAGCGTCATCAGCCAGTTGAAGATCTTCGCACCGGTTGGAATCGCAACCGCCATGGTGGTGATCATGAATGCAGCACGCCAGAATGGATCCATACCCGAAGTGAGCATGTGGTGCCCCCATACGATGAAACCAACAATTCCGATACCGGCCATAGCGAAGACCATCGACTTGTAACCGAAGATGGAACGTCGTGCACTCGTTGCTAGAACTTCGGAGACAATACCGAAGGCTGGAATAATCACGACGTAGACTTCAGGGTGGCCGAAGAACCAGAACAGGTGTTGGAACAGCAACGGATCCCCTCCGCCTGTAAAGAACGTCGAACCTATCGTATGGTCGAACATCAGGAAAGCTACACCGATGATCAGTGCTGGTAGAGACATGAACAGCATGAAAACGCTGACGAACGCAGACCAGGTGAAGAGTGGCATCTTCATCCACGTGATACCAGGTGCACGCATAGTGAAGACTGTGGTGATGAAGTTAACACCACCAAGTGTCGAGGACGCCCCCAACATCAACATACCTGCAATGAATGACGTCGTTCCTGCGTTGGCGCCGTAATCACCTGCATTATTCAAAGACGAATATGGTGGATACATGACCCATGTAATGTCCGCACCTTCTCCGGACCAAATACCTCCGAAGATTAGAGGTGCAGAGAAAACGAGGAGCCAGAGGCCCATGGCATTGATTCGAGGGAAAGCAAGGTCTTTCGCACCGATTTGAAGTGGGAGGACATAGTTGAGGAATCCAGCAATCATAGGCATTGCACCAAGGAAAATCATGGTCGTACCGTGCAGAGTGAAGAACGAGTTGTACTCTTGTTGTGTTAAGAAATCGTTCTCGGGGAGAGCGAGTTGGATACGGAACAAGAGCGCAAGCACGCCACCAACGAGGAAGAAAAAGAATCCGAACAAGAAGTACAAGATACCAACTTCCTTGTGATCAGTTGTGGTCAACCAAGGCTTGAGGTAGCTCCAGAAACTTCCAACGGTGAAGGTTTCAGGACTGCGTCGATAAAAGACCCACATGGTTCCGAGGAGGATGATGGAGAGGGATAGGCCAACAGCGGTCAAAAGAATAACCAATGGAGGAGCAGTAGGTCCCTTGGCTTCAGCGTTTATTCCTGGGACGACAACGGTCTGGACGTTCCAGTAATCGTTGGCTGTACCGTCACCCGCACCGGTTGCACCACCGCTGACTGCACCACCGCTTACGGCGTTACCGATGATCGTCATCTCAACGGTCGCAGCATCGCTGACAGGTGCTTGGAATTCAAAGTCCCATGAACGGAACTTGTTTCCGTCATCGGTGTGAGTCAACCCACCATCAACCACTTTGCTGTAGGATGGATCGATGGTGGTAACGCTTCCACCACCTTCGAGAACGATTCGGAATCCACCTTGGAC
>DUJC01000104.1:0-280 GCA_013330015.1 Candidatus Poseidoniaceae archaeon
TTACGACGTTTGTCGCGTAGTTTGATGCGAACCAAGTTACGTATCCTTACGGTCGTTTTGCTCATCACCATATCGGTCTATGCTGGTATCGTGTTCTCTGAACATTCCAGAAACGCTGACAGAGTCTACGACGATTTCTATGCAGAAACCAACTTTGCTGATTTGATGGCAACAAGTTACGATATCGAACACAAAGACAACCTTACGAGTGCATGTTCGTCCATTGAACACAATAGCTGTGAAACCAGTTTGATTCTCACAGGTCAGTCGAAAACGGATA
>DUJC01000104.1:671-2228 GCA_013330015.1 Candidatus Poseidoniaceae archaeon
TGGAACGTTGACGGATCAGTAACACCGTCCGATGGCGAGATTGTCATCGATGCGCACTTCGCATTGAACGATGAGATCAACATGGAACTTGGCGATGCCATCGACATCATCGTTGGAGAAGGAGGTGTCCAAACGTTCACTGTCATCGGTTTTGCCAATAGTCCATTGGAGTTGTTCTACGCCAATCCAGATTCGATTCTCCCTCAAGAATCGAGCTACGTTGTTGCGTACTTGGATGCTGAAGTCCTTGCTGAAATCTCTGGCAACGAACCTTTTGCTCGAAACACGCTCAACATCGATTTGGAGGGAACACCCGCCTTCGACTTGAGCGATACCGATGAGATTGAAGGCATTGAATTGCAGGTGACCAAAGATACACTCACACAAGCCATGAACGAGACAGGTGCTGATGGGTACGTCCTCGATCGTGGTCAGTTGAGTGCCGAATTGCTACGACTTGACAAGGACAGTTTGTCGAAATCGATTCCGTTCATTCTTGGAATTCTGTTGTTCATAAGTGGACTTGTCATCGCCGTCTCCCTCGATCGTTTGATTCGGACACAATCGAGAGAAATCGCAGTCTTGCGCACGATTGGAGCATCCACAAGCGATGTCATGACTGGATACTTACTGGTTCCACTTGTGCTGGGAGTACCTGGCGTCTTGCTCGGTATTCTTCTTGGTACATCATCCATCGGCTCAGGGGCGTTTACGGCATTCTATTTCTCGTTCCTTGGTATTCCTGTTGTTGTCACACACCACTACGCCGACATCATCGCAACCATTTCCCTTTCAGCCCTGTTCATCACCTTCCTGTTTGGCATTCGTCCAGCATGGAAGGCGGCTCGATTGCAACCGCTTGACATTCTCGGTCAAGGTTCGGATAAGAAACCAAATCGAATCTTGACCAAGATCACCTCTGCACTCCCTCCTGGTATTGGTCTGGGTCTACGCTCGACCTTCCGCAAGCCTGCTCGATTGCTTGCAACCTTGCTCGCTCTTTCGCTCGCCATGGTCATTCTTGGAGGCAACATGATGTTTGTAGCAGGATTCACTGGAGCGTTCTCGGAAGCGACCGATGCACAAGAGAACTGGGAATACCAAATCGCTGCTTTCCCTTCAGGCCTTGAGAACATCACGGCTTGGGCCGAAGAGAACACAACCGCATTTGAGTTGACCCTCGTTGCACAAGCCAGCATCACAGGGACAACAAAAGCCATCGATCTCAAAGGCAACGACGTTCTATCTGAACAAGATGATGCACTCCATAGACTAAATCTACTCGACGGAAATCTCCCTCAAGTAGGGCAGTCGCCTGTTGAAGGCATCCTTGATGAGGGGTCCGCAGCACTCGAAGGATACAGTGTTGGCGACACCATCTCAATTGAGTTTGAAGGCGAGGAGCACAGCGTCAAGGTCGTCGGTATTGCTCGTGAACTAAGCCGTTCAATCTACATGCATCGTGCTGATGTTGAACCGATTGTTGGGCAAGAGGCCAACGGGGCGCTGCTCATTACAAAGGATGATGTTGATATCGAGGACATCCGATTTTCAACC
>DUJC01000104.1:2624-2866 GCA_013330015.1 Candidatus Poseidoniaceae archaeon
GCGGTCATGCAATCGATTTACGTGCTTGGTGCACTGATGGCTATTGCCATTCTCTTCAACACATTGCTCATCAATTTGAGCGAACGTGATGCAGAATTGGCCACACTACGTGTTCTAGGTGCAAGCCGAACGCGCCTAGCGATCATCCTCACTGTCGAACACATGTTCATCGGCCTTGTTGGAGGTCTTGCTGGAGCACTAGCGAGTGTCGGTTTCTACACTGGCATCGCCAATGTTTCCTC
>DUJC01000104.1:3210-4138 GCA_013330015.1 Candidatus Poseidoniaceae archaeon
ACGTGGGTATTCCACATTCCGGTCGTCATTGATTACACCGTCTTCTCACAAATCATCGGCTTCGTTTTGTTTGCAGCATTGTTGACAACACCTGTTGGCGTATACCGGATTGGCCGCATGAATTTGCTCGAAGTTGTCGCTCGTCATGAACGATGAGGATGCTCAAAACTAACAACGAGGTTGGGTGTAATTTGGATTTTGTAAATGATTTTTTTGAGTTTTCGTATGCCCTAAAAATGCAGTACTGAGGCCCATTTTTGTTACTTTTTTTAGTGGATTTGGAAAATCAAAATTAAATACCTCAGAGCAGTGGTGGGCACATGCAGCACAAAGGAAGCGAAGCAAAATGTCCAGTCATGCACGGTGGCGGAATGACACACTCTACATCGGACATGCGATCAAACCAAGATTGGTGGCCAAAAAACCTCAATCTCAACATCCTCCATCAACACGACCAGAAATCAAACCCAATGGGACCTGATTTCGATTATGCTGAGGCATTCAAAAACCTCGATTATGAGAGCCTCAAGAAAGATCTACACGCATTGATGACCGACAGCCAAGACTGGTGGCCTGCTGATTACGGCCACTATGGTCCATTCTTCATTCGAATGACCTGGCACGCCGCTGGAACGTACCGAACAGGCGATGGCCGTGGCGGTGGTGGAACGGGTGCACAACGATTTGCACCGCTCAACAGCTGGCCGGACAACGGTAACCTCGACAAGGCTCGCCGTTTGCTTTGGCCAATCAAGCAGAAGTATGGCAACGC
Source organism: Candidatus Poseidoniaceae archaeon (assembly GCA_013330015.1). Classification (GTDB taxonomy): domain Archaea; phylum Thermoplasmatota; class Poseidoniia; order Poseidoniales; family Poseidoniaceae; genus MGIIa-L2; species MGIIa-L2 sp8574u. The sequence continues at coordinate 3,983 of DUJC01000104.1, forward strand.
CATAAGTTGGGCTGACTTACTCATTCTTACCGGTCAAATCGCTATCGAATCCATGGGTGGACCTGTCCTTGGTTTCGGCGGTGGACGACCAGACATCTGGCACCCTGAGGACGATATCTACTGGGGTAGCGAAGACGAATGGCTCGGAGACGACCG
>DUJC01000104.1:4541-4828 GCA_013330015.1 Candidatus Poseidoniaceae archaeon
GGGCCAAACGCAAACCCAGACCCACTCCTCAGCGCTCAAGACATTCGTGAAACATTCAGCCGAATGGCCATGAACGACGAAGAAACCGTTGCGCTAACAGCAGGTGGGCACACGTTCGGAAAGGCTCACGGTGCCGGTCCAGAAGACCACAAAGGTCCAGAACCTGAAGGTGCATCACTCGAAGAGCAAGGCTTCGGCTGGACCAGCGACTACAAGTCTGGCGTTGGCCGAGACACCATCACCAGCGGAATCGAAGGTGCATGGACCGCCAACCCAACTGTTTGGGA
>DUJC01000061.1 GCA_013330015.1 Candidatus Poseidoniaceae archaeon
ATGATGATTCATGGATTGCCAACGTTGGCAAAATATTTCCATCCTGATCTCTTTGATGATGTGGATGCTGAAGAGATACTGGATGATTATTTCTCGCAATATCACGGAATTGACAGAATTGGAAAATTCGTGTGCGATTCGACGGTGGTTGCAGAATGAATCCACTCTCTGAACAGCACATTCTCAAATCTCGAAATCAAATAAAATCCATTGTTCTTCTAGGAGTTACGACGTTCGTTTTGGCACTTATTGCTATGGGTCAAGGTCCTTATGAAAAACTGGATATTTGGACCACGGCGAAAATGATTTTTGGTTTTGAAACTCCTACCAGTACTGAGCATAGCATCATTTGGAGGATACGATTTCCTCGAATTCTCATGGCCATCGTTGGAGGCGTGGCACTCGCAACTGCCGGAGCTTTGATGCAAGGATGTTTAGGCAATCCACTTGTTTCACCATTGACACTTGGTGTTGCATCCGGTGCTGCACTCGGTGCAGCTGTTGCCATCATGCTCGGATTCTCGATAATCGGTGGTCCACTCGCTATCATCGGCAACGCGTTTCTTTTCGCCTTGATTGTAGTGTTCATTATCATCCAATTGGGGAGTACACATTCCGTTTCTGCTGAATCATACATTCTCGTTGGAATCGCTATTACCTTCATAGCGGGCGCTATAACGTCGGTATTGAACTACTTCGCAACAGATGAACAGGTCTCCCAGTTGATGCATTGGTCGTTTGGTAGTTTGGGAAGAGTCGACAGAGACACGGCGTTATTCTTGACGATTCCAGTCGTTTTCCTCGTTCCGTTAGCGTTGAAATGGTCTTGGGATCTCAATGCATTGTCCGTAGGCGGAGATGAATTTGCCATTTCAACGGGTGTTAACCCAGCCGGATTTAGAAAGATTGTTCTAGTGTTGTCAGCTTTATTGACAGCATTGGTCATTTCGTTCACTGGATTGATTGGTTTCGTTGGGTTAGCAGCCCCACACATGGCAAGGGTGATTGTCGGCAACGACTTTCGTAAATTAATTCCTAGTTCAGCAATCTTTGGGGCCTTCTTGATGCTGTTTGCGGACACGCTAGGACGCACTCTCTTCGCTCCTATCATCATCCCAGTTGGTGTGATGCTGTCCGTTATTGGCGGGCCCTTTTTCATGTATTTGTTGATTCGTAGCAAGGGTAGGTGATGGTTCTGTCAAGCATTATTACCGTGAAAAATCTCAGGTTTGGATATCCGAAAAATGAGGTGCTGAAGGGTATTGACCTTACTCTTCATGACAACGAATTGGTCTGCCTCTTGGGTGTCAATGGGGCTGGGAAATCAACGCTTCTCAAGTGCATATTAGGGATTCTAAAACATCAATCTGGAAACATTTCGTATGGTAATGTTGCACAAGCAATCAACGTAGGCGATGGGAACACCTCCTCGCAGTCCATCTCGAGCGAGGACCTCGATCCCATGCAAATGGCTCGATACATGTCGTACGTTCCTCAATCTGTGAAATCGAGTTTTTCGATTGATGTGTACGACACCATTATGCTCGGCAGAAGGCCATATATCGGATGGAGCATCAGTGAATTGGATAGGGAAATCGTATCGAAAACGATCGAATTTCTTAATCTTGAAGACTTTGCATTCAGAAAATTCAACCAATTATCCGGCGGTGAACGCCAAAGAGTGATTATCGGTAAAGCCATTGCACAATCGCCACGTGTTTTTGTTTTGGATGAACCGACCAGTGATCTCGATCTAAAAAATCAAATTCAAGTAATGAAGAAGTTGAAAATACTTGTATCCGATGAAAACTCTCCAAAGGCGGCTCTTGTCGCTATTCATGATATCAATATGGCAGCTCGATTTGCTGACCGTATTCTCCTCATGAGCGATGGTGAAATTATTGCAGGAGGGACTCCCCGTGATGTGTTAACTCCAGAAAACATACAAAAGGTATTTGGGGTCACCTCAGACGTTATTGAATCGCAAGAAGACAACAGGTTTTGGATTCATGTCAAAGATGAAATCGGTGGAGAATTAGAAGATAAACATGTCATTTGGGAACACCAAAATAACGAAGATGAAGGATAGATGATGAAGATGTCAGATAAAGAAGAACCGAAGAAATTTACAAAACATGCACCGCAGGATGGTAGTGCCTCACTTACTCCAAAACTGCTTTACAACAAAAACGTAGCAAGACCATCGCATGCAGAATACGCACGAACTATTGCATCGAAGATGCATGTGGCGACATTGTGCACGGTCTCAGAGAGAGCAGAAGGATTCCCATATGGTTCATTTGTAACCTATGCAATGCACGAAGGAAACCCTGTTTTCTTAATTAGCCAGCTCGCTGAACACACAAAGAATCTCATTCTCGATTCAAAAGCATCCTTGCTCATCGCTGAACACGGTGAAGGCAATCCATTGGCACATGGACGAGTGACATTAGTCGGTCATTGTACGTTGGTCTCAGATCATGAACGTGATGCTGTTAAAGAGAGCTTTATTGGGATACATGAGAGTGCTAAAGCATATTGTGATTGGGATGATTTTGGATTTTACAAACTCAAGGTCGATTCAATTCGCTTCATTGGTGGATTTGGAAGAATGTCATGGGTCAACGAATCGAAATGGTTTGATGCTGAACCCGATCCGATGATTGAATCTGCAGAGGATATTGTTGAACACATGAACGACGATCATTCCGATGCGCTTGTCCTTTATTGTAAAGCCATGAGTAAAGCAACCGAAACAACGGAGGCTGTGATGACGACAATAGACCGTTATGGGTTTGAGATGATTGCAACAACAAGTGAGGGTCAACATCCAATCCGATTGGCGTTCAAGAATCAGGTCAATTCCTCTGAGTCAGCTCGAATTGAACTTGTTAAAATGGTCAAAGAAGCCAGAAAATTACTCAAATCAGAGTGACTCAGTCGACCTCAAGATTTGTCGACTCAATCCATTCAGGATTCGTCATGTACCATTCAATCGTATCGGATAAGCCCACTTTCCAGTCAATTTCTGGTTTCCAACCAAGCACTTTACTTGCTTTCTCATAGCCCATCGCATATCTTCGATCATGACCAGGTCGATCGCGAACATGCTTAATCAATGACTCATCTGCATTTATTTGTGAAAGGATGTTTCGAACGATGGTAATGTTCTCTTGTTCGTTGTTTGCTCCAAAATTAAAGACTTCTCCAGTTTCAATCCTCCCAACAAATAATGCGAGCATAGCGCAAAGGATTCCATTCGCGTGGTCTTCGACATGAATCCAATCACGAACCTGTTTTCCATCTCCATAAACCGGTAGCATCTTGTTGTTAATCGCATTAAGGGTCATCAAGGGAATGAGTTTCTCTGGGAACTGGCGTGGTCCGTAGTTGTTGGAGCATCTCGTTATGACCGCAGACACTTTGTGCGTATTAACAAATGACTGAACGAGCATATCAGAACCGGCTTTAGATGCTGCATATGGATTCTGTGGGTTTAAAGGCGTATCTTCCGTAAACGGTTCATCATCAGGGCCCAGTGAGCCGTAAACTTCGTCGGTTGAAACATGAACGAAGTGGATATTTTGTCCTTGCTGATTGCATGTAATAACGCTTTCAAGAAGAACACGCGTCCCATCAATGTTGGTTTCAATGAAGGGTTGGACCGAATTTATTGAGCGGTCAACATGGCTTTCTGCTGCAAGGTGGAGGATGACATTGATTTGCTTGTCGTTGAGTATGTTGTGGACGAGTTCATAATCGTTGATTGAACCATGAACAAATGTGTAGCGCTCATCCTCAACATCGTTGAGATTTTCTGGGTGCCCTGAGTATGTCAAAGCATCAATGTTGACAACTATTTCTACGCCGGGGATTGACAACGCGTTGCGTACAACATGATTCCCAATGAAACCACAACCTCCTGTAACAAGGATTCGCATTCTATTCACTCACCGCTGGAAGCCATGGGCCTAAATTCCATTTTCGCATGAGGACGGATGTTTCAAGCAACGCATCAAGCGTCCCGCAATCGGCCCAATGAGAATCAAAATGACATCCTTTTGCTAGATTCTTTTGCATAAATAATCTGTTAATATCCGTAATTTCCAATTCTCCGCGATTAGAATATCCCGTAGTTTCAAGGATTTCGTCAATCAGATCATACACCCTTGGAGTATACATATACAGGCCAGTAATGGCAAGATTTGAATCCGATACCGTGGGTTTTTCCTCCATGTTCACTATTCGCCCTGCACCATCAATCCATGCAATTCCAAAAGAGGTAGGATCCTCGACGGGTTTTAGGAATAAGTAACAGTCATGTGCATCGTCACTCACGAAATCGACAGCATAACTTCTCATTGATTGTTCGAATACATTATCGCCGAGGATTACAGCAACATTTCGTGAGCCTACGAATCCTTTGGTCAATCGAAGGGCCTCAGCAATTCCTCCTGCTTGCTCTTGGTATGCATAACGAATGTCCAACCCAAATCGATGCCCATCACCAAGGAGAGCAAAAAATGAATTTCCTGAATATCCACCAAGAACGATCATGATTTCTTTGATGCCCATACGTGCAAGTGTAGCAATGGATTTGCAAATCATGGGTTCGTCGTAAACCGGCAGAAGATGTTTGTTTGTTGAGGTTGTCAGCGGCATTAAGCGAGTGCCCCACCCTCCGGCGAGAACCACACCACAAATGTCCTCTGACTTTGGCATGGTCATCCCAGAGGAACCACATTTTTAGGTTTACCTAAATTTAATTAGAAACACCGATTGGGAGATTTGTGCGAACAGCGGAAAAATCTCAGTTTTTATCGCTGCTAAGCAAGGATTTAGCTGTCGATTTGTTGGCATACATCACTCCATTTTTGATGTTCATACTTTTATTTGCCCCAGATGTATCCTTTTACGCACCAATCACAATGGTTGGAATACTCGTTCAGAGAAGTGTTTTCAAAGATCGTAGAATCTTACACGACAATCGTTACTGGTATCTTGGTTTTATGCTGTACTTCTTTGGTGTTGTTGTCAACGTTAACGAAAGCCTAAGCAACGGATTATTTTTGTTGACGGTATGCTTCATGCTCGCTCTGCTTTCTGAATCAATCGAATTACCCGCATCAACTCTTTACACGAACATCATGATTAGTCTAAGTCTTACTCACGAATTGCTATTGTGTATTTTTACTGAATTCAGCACAGGAAGCGTTCTGATTTTTATCGTTCTTGGCATGTTGATGGATCGTGTCATGCTGGAAAAAGATACCCAAACGATGGCTGTTTTGTTCGGTTGTTTTGTTGGTGTTCATGCAGTTGGTTGGACACTTTCAGGAGAACCATTCGCCAACACGGCATTTGAAATTGATGAAATCGTGGAAAACTGGATAAAATTCATCAGTGCACCCATACTTGGTGTGTTGTTGTTCTATGCAGCACGTTTCTCCCTTGAAACACTCAATCATGGGGAGGATAAAATTCTTGAAGAATCCTGACGATGTACTCAATATCTTCTTCATCCATAGAAAGGTGAAGCGGTAATCGAATCAAAGAGGCCGCTGCTCTTGAGGTCACAGGTAAACTCTCGGGGTCATATCCAAGTTCGCTTCCTACGGGGGATTCATGAAGAGGGACATAATGAATGACAGCTTGTATACCGTTCTCATTGAGGTGGATGCGAAGGCGATCTGCTTCCGAAGGATTGGGAAGCATTATCGCCAGCATGTGCGCATTGTGCTCGCAGCCACTCGGCTCGCGAAGAATGCGCAAGTAGCCCTCTTCCTCAATCGGCTTGAGCAAGCGCTCATAACAATTCCAGAGTTTTAGTCGAAGTGATATGTTTTCATCCAGTCGTTCGAGTTGTGCACACAAAAAAGCGGCTTGTAACTCGCTGGGATAGAACGATGATCCAACGACTTGCCAATTGTATTTGTCAACGAGTCCTTTGAAAAATGCACTGCGGTTGGTTCCCCGCTCCCAGACCATCTCTGCCTTTTCCACATCTTCTGCATTGTTGATGACAAGACACCCTCCAAGTCCCGAGTGAATGTTTTTTGTCTGATGGAAAGAGATAGCCCCAAATCGAGTATGTGTTGAAAGAGGTTGAGCGTTCCACTGAGCTCCTAGACCTTGTGCACTATCTTGAATGCAAACGAGATTGTGTTCTTTGCAAATCTGGTTCACACGGGTATAATCATTACCGAATCCAGCATAGTCAACGGCAACAATGCCTTTTGTGTTTGAATTTATTTTGCTTTCAAGATCATCAAGGTCCAACAACATCGTATGTTCATCAACCTCGCAAAATACCGGTGTTGCACCAGTCCGCATGACCGATGATGCACTTGTCACGAATGTGTAAGATGGCACCAAGACCTCGTCGCCGGGGCCAAATCCTGACAAGAGTGCAGCCAATTCAAGCGCTCCTGTGCAACTATGAGTGAGAAGAACTCTTTCAGCACCAAGTATTTCCTCAAGCATATTTTGAACTCGTTTTGTAAATTCACCATTGCCAGAGAATTCCTGACTATCGAAGACTTCATTGACATAGTCCTTCTCGTTCCCAGTGAGGAATGGTACGTTAAACTTCACACTGCGCACACATGGACATACGATGCATGATTATTGATTCTTTTGAGGGCAAAAAATGAGTGGTTTGGGAAAGAGGTTGATGATCTTAGGAGCAGGACGCCATCAGGTCCCGCTCATTCAAACAGCCATCGATCTTGGTGTTGAAGCACATGTCTGCTCGATTGCAGGGGATTATCCAGGACTTGCGCTAGCAACCTATTTTCATGAAGTAGACATATCCAATTCACAAGCGATTCTTGAGCTTGCGCGAACAATAAAACCCCACGGAATTCTTACCACAGCAACCGATGTTTGTCTCGAAAGCATCGGCCTTGTTGTCGATGAAATGAATCTTCCTGGTTCAGGTTTTGCGACAACCTCATCATGCTTGAGTAAGGTTCGTATGAAGAGAAAATTAGTCGCTTCAGGAGTGCCTACCGCACAATATCGCGTCATTAGTGATGCCAACGATGGAATTGAGTTTTTCAACAACCATCGAGGTGATTGTGTGATTAAGCCCTCGGATTCATCTGGCTCTCGGGGTGTCAATAAGATACATGATGTGGAAGATGTAAAACCGGCGTTTGAATCAGCACTAAAATTCAGTAGACGTGGCGAGGTTTTGATCGAAGAATGGCTTGAAGGAGAAGAGTTTGGCGCACAAGCGATTGTTGAACATGGAGAGTGCAAACTTCTCGTGCTACACAGCGACATCACGACACCACCTCCACGCCGCATTCCTGTCGGCCATGGCTGTCCACATCCAAATGAAGAGGAGTTGATTGGAACTGTGCGCAACATAGTTATCGATGCAATCGCATCTCTTGGCATCAACAATACCATTTCGAACATTGATTTTATTTTGACAGAAGATGGTCCAAAAATCATCGAATTGACCTGTCGAATGGGTGGGACGAGGTTGCCTGAGGTCTGTGGAACGTACTGGGGGGTTGATTTCTATGCCTTGTCGATTCATCTTGCCCTTGGTGAAAAGATAAATCTCCCACCGATTCCGACCGGCAAGGCCAATGCCGCTCACAATCTAATTGTTTCCCGGCAAGGCACCTTTTTGAGTATGGATCAAATCAATGATGAATTCAGTCATGAGATATACTTCGATATCGGTGAACGCCTCGTATTAAACTCCGCACAGCAAATAGAAATGGGTTACATCCAATTGATAAGGGAAGATCCATCTTCTATTCTCGAGGATTTGACGAACGAAGCAAACCGATTGACGAGCAGTGTTCGTCTTGGGGAGGAATAGTATGACTGTCGTGGCGATCTCACAATCGAATTATCTTCCATGGAAGGGGTATTTTCAGCTCATTTCCAGAGCAGATATCTTTGTGTTCTACGATACTGTTGATTTTACCAAACGTGATTGGCGAAGTAGAAACAAGATTTTTGGGCCAAATGGATTTCAGTGGATAACGATTCCAGTTGGCTCAAATCGTGGGAAAGCCATTGATGAGGTTCAACTGCCAGAGGGTGAATGGCGCAACAATCACCTTGAGACAATAAAGAGAAATTATGCCAAGGCTCCATTCATCGGAGAGGTCATGGAACTCCTCACTCCAGTGTATCACGATTATTCCATTACAACGCTGTCGAAGTTCAATCAAGCACTCATCCAACGTATCTCAGCATATCTCGGAATCAAAACCGAGTTCAGAAATTCTTCTGAATTTCAATTGGAAGAAGATCGAGTTGGTAAGCTCATTTCGATTTGTGAACAGTTGCATGCATCGGTCTACCTGAGTGCTCCGGCAGCAAAAAATTACATCACCAATGAATTTGATACCATCGATCTTGATTTACAATGGATGGAATATGGACCATATGAGGAATACGAACAGAACGTTGACTCCTTCTCGGATTTTGTATCAATCGTTGACACCATTGCTGCTCTGGGCCCCAAAGCCCGACAAAATATTCTAGTTTGAGTCGTTATCATCGACCGTCGTTTCTTGAACAATGTAGTTCGGGACTCCTCGCGATTCAATGTATATGCGGCCGATATATTCTCCAAGAATACCGAGGAAGAGTAGGTTTAGGCCGCCAAAGAATGATGTCACAAACACGATTGAAGTCCAACCAGGTGCAACTCGGTCGACAAGTATGTAATTGACAATCGAATAACCTGCAATGGCGATTGAGAAAAGCCCAAACATGATTCCGAGGACTATAGCAAGGCGAATTGGCTTGATTGAGTACGTCATAATTCGGTCGCTTGCGAGTTTGAGGGATTTCTTGAATGTGTATCCGGTGGTACCTGCGGTACGTGCCTCTCGTTCGAGATCAACAGCTGAGTATGGTACGCGAAGAGAATAAAGCATTGAGAATGGTGTTCCAGTATGCTCTTTGACCTCACATATCTGCTTGACTATGCTCTGCCTCATCACCCTAAACGCTCCGAGATGAGGGTCGACTTTGAACGGTACAAGAAGATTTGACGTAGTGGCGAACAATCGTGAAAACAGCCGTTTTCTCAACGAATCAACACGTCGAATTCGTCGAGCGATGGCTAATGATGTACCGTCTTCAAGCATGCGTTCTACAAGCGCAGGAATGTGCTCTGGTCGGTCTTGTAGGTCTGAATCCATTACAGCGACGAGATCTGCGCTCGTTGATCGCAAGCCTGCCAATATAGCGCGATGCTGTCCGAAATTTCCAGCGAGTTTGATTACATCTATTGCATCATAGACACTCCTCATGCGCAATGCAACGGAATAGGATTCATCTGTCGAACCATCATCGATTAAAATCATTCGAATCGATTGGAATTTGTTTTGCAGCGTGTTGAACACCGTCTCACACAGCGATTCTATGACTTCTTCATCGTTGTAAAGAGGAACCACGACGTCAAGCTTGTAGGTATGTATTTCTGTCATCAAAATCAATCCATGTCCTCAAATTATATTCTTTGAATTTGTCTCTTTGTAGTTTTCATGTGAAAGTAATTCAGATTGGATGAACACTCCTGGAACACCTGAAAGAATGATTGACATTGAAAGAGCTAGCCCCGATAACAAGCAAACACTTTCATCGATATTGAAGAGCGCCCCAGTACCTACGTAACTTGCTTCGCGCAGTCCAATACCGCCAATCGAAATTGGTAGGGCCGAGAACAATGCAATTGCGGGTGTAACCAAAGCAATGATGATTGCAGCATTCAATCCAGCAAGACTGTAAGCCACCAATACAGGAACAGACAAAGATATGACCTGAAAAAGAACGGACAAAATAAACACAGGAAGAAGCAACTTCATACTCGCATAGGACCGAACATAAGTAAGCGTTCTGTTCAGCATTGAGCCATCATCAGAAGAATCGAGCAGGAATTTTGAACCTAGGAAGAGCGCGAAACCACCGACAACCGCAGTAATCAACCAATACCACGACATGGTAAATGGTACGTCAAGGAACAATACGCAGATCGTCAAGAATACAAGGCTTAACAGCCCTAAAACTCGTTCTGTAGCCGCAACCAGAAACGATTCTTTCCTCGTGGTTCCGGTTGAATTTTTCATGTGCTCAATTCGAAGTACGTCGCCACCAATGGCTGAAGGCAAGAAAATTGAACCATACGCAGACAAAACATACCCCTTTGTGGCATCGAGGAGGGTGAGGCTTGCAACGGGTTTGAAAGCAATCCTTGAACGAATCCCACCTACAATGGGCCGCATTGCTGAGACTAAGACCACTGCGAGCAGCGTAGCAGGTCCAAGGGATGAGGCTACACGAACAAAATCAGACATATCGAGAAAAAAGAGGAGTACAAGGAATGATGCGAGTGGAAGAATCAGGACAACTGCGGTCCTGTTCCCATCTTCTTTCTCATTCAGCATACTTCTCATATCAATCCACCGACACGGAGTATATTTGTTTTTTTAGGGAGCCCTAACATTCATATCTATGCTCGGTTTGGCCGGGCTATGAAGAGTAATACTAACCTTCGAAATGCGTACAAAGCCGTCTTCATGATTGGCTCGATGTTGATGTTTTCACTCGCCGGATGTCTTGGCGACGTTACTGAAGAAAGCGACGTCGATGAACTAGGGCAAATCGACTCCCTTGTCGTAGCCTATGAAGTCCGAGATACATACACAAACATTGACGAGAATCCACAGCGATTTGCCGACTATTTGCAAGAGAAACTCAACGCACCGGTTGAACTGTATGCGGTTGATTCAGAAGGTGCATCGATTGAAGCACTTCGCTTTGGTCATGCCGACATTGCCTTCATGGACGGAGGTTCGGCTTGGGTCGGTTGGCAACAATACGACCTC
>DUJC01000013.1:0-1333 GCA_013330015.1 Candidatus Poseidoniaceae archaeon
CTTCGAACGATGTTGCCACAGTCGATGACACCGAGGTAAGCATCAAAGGCATCATGAGAAGGAAAATCGCAACAATGGCTGAGCGTTGACGACGTTTGGACGACATGCTATCATTCAACCCAGTTGCTTCCCACACTTGAAACCCTCGCGGTGACGGTTCTGAATCATAGGAAAAAATATTGAAGAAAAGGTTACACGAAAGCACATGGGCCTGTACGATAATTTGACCTACGAGAGCGGAGAAATGCTTGGATTCACCCAATCAACTCTCATCGTTATCGGTGCCATTCTGATTGTTTCTGTTATCCTTCGATTGATTGTGAGCAATCTTTCGCATGGCTTCTTTGGCGTAATTGTGCGCAACGACACAATTCGACAGAAGACGGTGAAGAAAGGTGACAAGGCTTTGGGCAGCGTTGTAGCGTATGCCTTTTCCTTCGTTACCGTCGATTTGTTGGTCCGTGAACAGGCAGAAAATGCAAACATCCTGATGCCATCCTGGGCAGATTACATCCCTGACGTTCTTCAATTTCTGCTGGTCATCTCGATCGTCGTGTGGGCCTTCCGTTTGGTGAGTCTCGTCTACGATGTTGTTCGATTCCTTGACAAAGACGACGACCTCGATGGAACGGAAAAGACGCTCATTTCAGCCCTTGAAAGCGTTCTTCGATTCATCATCATCTTCGTTGGTGCTATTTTCATTGCAGATGCACTTGGATTTGAATTAACCTCACTCCTTGCTGGGCTTGGAATCTCAGGATTGGCTTTTGCACTGGCTGCAAAAGACAGCATTTCCAACTTCTTTGGCGCTATTACGGTTCTACTCGATCGTCCCTTCAAAGTCGGCGATTGGGTTGTAATTGGTACATCAGAAGGGGAGGTGATTGAAATCAATCTCCGAACGACATTGGTGCGAACCTCATTGGATACCATCATCACTATTCCAAATGCCAACCTCGTTAACATACCCGTGGAAAACTGGGGCAAGCGCCGATGGCGCCGATGGCAATCGATGGTCCACCTCGACATCAATTCGGACCCTGATAAGGTCGAATCGTTCTGCCAAGGTTCCCTTGCTTTGATTCACAATCATGATTCAACAACCAAGGAAGATGCATCGTGGTGCAGCATTAATACGATTTCTGCCCAGTCGATCGATATTGAATTGAATTTGTACTGGAACGTGGATTCCTCAATTGCAGAACGTAAAGCTCGTGAAGCACTCATCCTCGATTTGATGGAATTGGCAAAAGAACTCGAACTCTCGTTCTATGACGGACGAATCCGTCAACAACGTTGATTAGAACGCTGGTGGATCTTTCTTCCAGTACAA
>DUJC01000013.1:1725-6735 GCA_013330015.1 Candidatus Poseidoniaceae archaeon
GATAACGTCTCGAGCTGCCATGCATAGTAGGCGACAACCATCGTCGTAATCCCAACCCACACTCCGCTCTTCCACACTCGTAAGACGCCAAGATGAGCCTGCAATCGGGAGACGTCTTTCAGCCACTTCTGAGATGATTCGTATCGTGGTTCATCTCCGTACAACACCGATTCAGCAGTAACGACGAGAACGTCGTAATATCTCCAAATCCATGCGCCACCAAGAACGGTTGAGAGTGCTTTATGACTTGTCCAAGAAGTAGGGACGCAACGCTTCCAATTCTCAAAGAGAGCCTCAATTTGCTCAGAATTGTATCCTTTCTCCTCAACAACTCGCCCTTCCAAGTGTATGAACTCTGCAATCCCAGGAAGCCGTTCCGTACCGCAAAGGAGTGCTTCGCTGACGGTCTGATTCAATGGGAGTGCGCAATGTTCCCCTTCCACTTCGACGATGTAGTTCGGATGAATTCGAACGGAAGGAATACCCTTCGTAACAGTGGCATGAGGTGCTCTCCACAATGTGTTCGGTTTCAATTCATCTTCAAGATTTTTCAATCGTTGATTCCAACGTTTCTGATCGTTCGGACTGGATAGTGGAGCGAACATGTTCTGGATTTCACCGAGTGTTTGACCAAGCCACTCAGGTGATGGTTGGGTTAAATTTCCTGCGGGAAAGACAACCAATGCATCTTTTCCGTCGAGCAACATCCCACCAATTGGAAGATGGAGATTGGTCGATTGAAGTCTTGAATGGATGTCCTTGTTCTGATGCAAGGAAGATGTTCGATTGCTCGTTGGAACAGAATAAGCAAGGGCGATGAATGACGAATCAAGAAGCAAAAGCGTTCGGTTCCCATCCGTTTGAACTACCTCGATGGTGGAGGGATTGACTTCTTTGAGGACACCCCAAGAATCGTTCTTTGGTGAAGTCCACCAGTCAGATTGGAAGCATTCTTGGACATCCCAGCAAGATACAGCGCCCCATTTTGTTTCAAGTTGGCCAGCTTCAATGGCTTCATCCATGGAGGAAAGGGCAATGCCATGAGGCCACCACAACTCGTCCTCCATGAACCATCCAAACTGGCCCTTCCCATTCAATGTGTCTTTGTTGTCAAGGGGATGCAATGAAACAAGAGAACCGTTTGGAAGAGTTGGGACGGCCATGGGAATCAGCGAAAAGATGGGTGACGTTCTCGGCCAAGCGGTTGAGGCAAAACTCCTTCGCGAAGTTCTCGAGCACGAAATTCAACCGAAGCACCTCGCCATCATCATGGATGGTAATCGCCGATTCGCATGGCGATCGAATCTCGCTACACACGTTGGTCACCGAATTGGAAAACAACGACTTGAAGCGGTATTGGACTGGGTCCTGGAACTCGGCATTCCATGGTTCACTGTCTATGCACTTTCAACCGAAAATCTGAACCGCCCTGAAGCAGAACTTGAGACGCTGTTCAAGCTCTATGTCGAGGGACTGAAATCAATCGCAGAAGACCCACGAATTCACGAGAACAATGTCCGAGTGCAAATCATTGGCCGGAGGGAACTTCTCCCTCAACATGTCAACGATGCCATCGATTATGCAGAATCGAAAACTGCTGAATACAACGATTTCGTGTTCACTGTATGCCTCGCATACGGTGCTCGGGAAGAACTAATTCATGCCATTCAAAACATTGCTGAACTTCACAAAACTGGGGATTTAACCCTTGAACAGATTACGGAGCAAACCGTTTCAGAGCACCTCTACACGGCAGACATGCCAGACCCTGATCTCGTTATTCGGACCAGTGGTGAAGAGCGAATCAGCAATTTCTTGCTGTGGCAGATGGCTTACTCTGAACTGTATTTTACGGACGTATTCTGGCCTTCGTTCAAGAAGAAAGACCTTCTCAAGGCTGTTCAAACCTATCAAATGCGAAAGCGTCGATATGGTGAGTGATATGGTTCAGTGCGATGAATGCCAGGGGTATCTCAACCCAGCATTGGCTGTGGATGCATGCGTTCGACAAGGCGATTCCATTCTCCTTGTGCAACGGAAATTCCCTCCATCTGCTGGCTCATGGGTCCTTCCCGGTGGTTTTGTTGATCAGGGCGAACGACCCGAAGATGCTGTTCTTCGAGAATTGAAAGAAGAAGCAGGGCTTGACGGAACAAACCCACAACTTCTGATGGTGATGGGCAACCCTGATCGTGATCCAAGGAAACACATCGTTAGCATCGTCTACGAAGTGGAAGCCACTGGTCATCCAGTTGGAGGCGATGATGCACAAGATGCTCGTTTCTGGCCCATTTCAGACATTCTCGAAAGTAGACTTGTGCTTGCTGGCGATCATGGTGAAATTGTTGAGGCTTGGCTCAATCAATCAATTCAGAGCCAATAAGCTCAGCAAATTGCTGACGTGCATTTGGCCATTCTCGAAGTTCGAGCGCATCGGTCAAATGCAACCCCGCCAAGAATTGAGCATGGATTTCTTCGACATTATCGCCCGTCCTCAATCGAAACAAGGGATATCCATCCGCTTCCAATCGATCGAGAAATCCACGTTTCGCATCGCTTACGAGGAGTGTTGGAACACCCATCAAGGCAGCCTCACTGGCAACGGTGACGGATTGTGAAATGACTCCATCCTGCAACGAAAGCATGGACGTAAACTCCCATGCATTTTCAGCATAGAGACTCTCATCTGCTTGCGTGGAATCGATTCCGTCCAACAATGAATCTGGAATTGACAGAATCTCACCAGCATCATGAACACCATCTCCGAGCAATCGACGTACAGCAATTTTCGGGATGGTTGCCACTTGTTTTGGACGCAGTTGAGGGCGAAGGTGGACCATACCATGCAATCCATCCAAACGACGGATTCTTGCACCTTTCTTCTGGAATCGCTCAAGCCATCCTCCATCGATCGAAGCGTTCCAATGTGTTGGAACCATGACATCGGTTACAGCATTCACAGCCAGACGATGTGCAAGATGATTCACCTCGGTATCCGAGATGTACCACCGCTTTGGAATCTTCAACCTCTTTGCAACTCGCAACTCCAACGGAGCTCCAACGGCAATGATACGATTGAATCGTCCACCTGAACGTTGAGCTTCTTTGAGAAATCGACGTACACTCCTCATACGCTTCCATGCGAGACGTACTCGTTTTGTGCCGATTGGACGCTCAACCCAGAGTTGTTGACGTTTCGGTAAGATACCCTCTGAAGATTCCAACAGTTGTCGTACTTCCACTCGATCTGTTGCAATCAAAACATCCGATGTTGTTCCGCTTCGAATAAAGGGAGCAAGCAATCGCACATGTGCTGGATGGTCCAATACCCAACAAGTGCGCATACTACGTCCAGTGGCTCGTGGTTAATGTTCATGAGCATTCAAGGATTAGCACCTTCATGAAAGAAGCAATCTCACTCGATGGAATCGTTACATATGCGCCTTACACACCAGGAATACGACATGGTCAGCACTTCTGGCTGTCTGGACAAATTGCCATCGACGGTGCCCTCGATATCAAGTCCCAGACCGAAGGGGCCCTTGCTAAAATCGATGCTCTCTTGGAGGCTGGTGGCCTTAGCAAGAACGATATTTGCTTTGCACAAGTCCTTCTCGATACCATCGAAGATTATGGAACAATGAACGAAGTCTACGGCGCTTGGGTTGCGGACATGGATATGCCTCCAGCACGAGCTGCATTTGAAGCAGGAGGATTGCCGAAAGGTGCTCTTGTCGAGATCGTTGTTCAAGGCGTTACATCTTGAGGACCAATCATGCCTGGATCACCTTATCTTGAGGAAACTCCCAAAGGACTCCTCACATGGCAAACATTTTCCAAGCAGATGTTCGTCTTCACCCTGGTTGTTATCGTTTTAGGGATGTATTTCGATAGTTTGCTGTACGTGTTGATTGCTCTGATCGTAATCGGGGCTCTTCGCTATTTCGTATCGACTTAGTGCTTGAGCTTGCAGACCAGTTGACCTTCTTTTACGATATCATGATTCTGTTTTGTTCGCTTGGCAATCATAAACACACCATAAGAAATCAAACCAACGAAATACGCCCAACCCGAACAGGCAACAAACAACAAGCTTGCTCCAACATATTTCCCGGACGTCGACTCTGATTCACCGGATTGGACCGAGGAATCGACAAACAACCCGCAAGATATTGCAACAACAATTGCAATGCCAACAAAAGCGATTATTCTCATATCAATCTCAAACAAAAGGGTACGCTATGTTAGCAATAAGCATCAATACAGTAGAGTAAACACTGACTTTGTGAAGAAGATCAAATTTCTTTTTGTCTCCGATATCTGATGCCCGATTTGTCGCGGGAATAATCAAGTAACAGATTGCACCTGCAACACAAGTAAATACAGTGATTCCGAACTGAAATGTCGAACCACCTTCAGAATATGTCAAACCAATTGAAACTGCTGCAAGGGCTGCAATGATTGCGAAGAATTTCGGCCAAATTATTCTGATAACCTTTCCGAAATCGTTGATATCTAAGTTCCTGAACAGTACCGGAGCAATAATGGCTGTTTGAAAGAGAATGATGCCACTGATTGTGCCTGGAATGTAATTGTGCATTTTACTCATACCTCCTCGTGTTTATCGGTTTTTTGATGAGACTCACAATTCCAGTACACAAGCCCGCTTAGTGACAAAAATGCCCAGAGCAATATTGGAGGTGTGAGGCTCAAATCAAAGTCGAACTTGTACAAAAATGGCGGCTCAAGATTGACACTTAGATCAAAATTGTTCCCTGAATCAGCAATGAGATTTACAAGGATCCACAACAGCACAGAACCACCGATTAGCGCAGTCATTCGGGCTTGTTCTTGACCACTGGGAATAAAGTAAACAGAGGCGAGTACAACTGAAATGACTAGCCCATAAGAGGCTGCAAGAAATTCGTTACTTTCGGGCTCTGAGGTTAACAATGGAACGATTGTAGCAATAATTGTGTGCGACACCAAGACAATCAACAACCATGTGCG
>DUJC01000067.1 GCA_013330015.1 Candidatus Poseidoniaceae archaeon
AGCATGTGTACGCCTTGGAAAACATATTTTTCGTCAATGCCTTTGACAGCAAGAACACCCTTGTATCTAAACAGTTTTTCGCCGTACTCTCGCATGAGCTTCCCGATGTAACGCTCGAGCTTGTTGACATTGAGTTCACCTTCGAACTTCATACTCGTCGAAGTGACTCGGTCATCGTGTTCGTGTTCTGCATCAGTATCGAGGAATTCTGGATCCATCTCAAGCGTCTTTTCCAAATCGAAGGCTCCAATGTTGATGAGTTCCTTTGGATCAATGATGCTATTTTGGGTATGGAAAATCGGAGCAAACCCGTTAATGGATTTGATTCGTGACTCGACATGTGCTATCTCTTGATCGTTTACCAAGTCAATCTTGTTGAGCATGATGCGGTCAGCAAAAGCAAGTTGTTCCACGGATTCGTTTTCAATCCCTTCCGGTTTTTCATCGTCGAGATGTTGAATGATATGTTTTGCATCGACCACGGTGATGATTCCATCCAGATTGTAATTCTCGGCAACTCGCTCATCAGCAAAGAATGTCTGAGCAACGGGCGCAGGATCTGCAAGCCCTGTGGTTTCAATGATGACCCCATCGAAATCCTTGATTCGGTCGTGCATGTTGTTGAGAACTTCCGTCAAATCGCCGCGTACAGTACAGCAGATGCAACCGTTCATCACTTCGATGATGCTTTCTTCTGAGCTTTCAACAAGGATGTTCTCGTCGACGCCAACATCTCCAAACTCATTTTCGATGACAGCGAATTTCATCTTGTGCTCTGTACTCGTCAAAATGTGGTTCAGCAACGTTGTTTTTCCAGAGCCCAGGAAACCGGTTAGAACGGTTACGGGCAGGCGCTTGTCTTGCTCTGCATTTGTCATGTTGTTCACTAGGTCGACCACTATTAATACCTATTTAATCAAAAGTATTACGCCCTGCATATAGCGTATTTGCGAAATTTTGGTCGACACCGTTGAATTCATGAGCCGTGTCTCCCTCCTAGCCACATGGCCGACATAAAGCGATGCGACCTGCTCATCATTGGAGCAGGTCCGGGAGGTGGCTCTGCAGCCATCCACGCATCACGGCTCGGCCTCTCTACGGTCGTTGTGGAAGCTGACGGTGAGGTCGGGACGCCTGTTCATTGCGGCGAATGTCTTTCGGAACTGGCTGTTCAAAATCTTGATTTGCAAATTCCAGATCATGTCAAGGCATTGGATGTCAAGGGCATTCGCGTCATTTTTCCGGGTGGAGAAAACAAACTTCTGACAGAGTCTGGTTATGTTCTCGAAAAGCATTTGTTCGAACAATGGTTGATGGACGAAGCGATTGCACTTGGGGCAGAACTGCATCTCAAGCATCGTGTCACATCTATGAAAAGAATTTACAATAGCAAAAATCAATTTTCCAATTGGATTATTGAAGGTAGAGGAAATGAATTTCCAATTGAATGTTCTGCCGTAATCGATGCTTCTGGGGTCTCTGGTGCAGCATCAAAACTCCTCGATATGGGAACCGAAGTCGAGGTCATTGCTGGATTCCAGTATGAGATGAACGATGTTCCAAACGATGGGTACCTTGACTTCTACCTCTGGCCGAAATACTCGCCACACGGATATGTATGGATGATTCCGAAGGAGGGCGAGCGGGCCAACGTGGGTTTGGTCACAACCGACAAAAAGGGCGCTATTCGATATCTCAACTCCTTCATTGAGGATACGTACCTTGCTGGAAAGCCGACCGTCAATCCACCCTGGCGAAAAGACAAAGTCAAGGTTAAGCCGTTTGGGGGGACGATTCCAATCTCCGGCCCGAGAAGCAAAACCGTCGATGATGGGCTGATTCTAGTTGGTGATGCAGCGGGTTTCACTTCTCCTCTGTTTGAGGGCGGTTCTCATCTTGCGTTGTGGTCTGGCCGTGAAGCGGCTCAAGTTCTGTCCAAAGCCATCAACAGCGGAGATCTTTCGGCGAACGCATTGAAACCTTACGAACAGGCATGGAAATCGACCTTCCCTCCATATCACAAGATTTTGAAAGGGAAAACAGCGTTGTACAATCTCTCCGATGACGAAATGACGGCGATGGCAAAATGTCTGCCAGAAGAACTTGGAAACATGGGTCCGCTCACAAAACTTGGAATCGGCCTCAAGATTATGGTTCGTAAACCGAAACTTCTCTTCAAGCGTGTGATTTCTGTTCTTCTCTCGTTTGGATACAGCCGTGCGAAACACTTCGGCTGGTGATGGACTCACGCAAAGCAATAACAAGGATGCAGCCTTGGTAACAGCATGTGGGGATGGACACTTGTTCTGGCCGTCCTTGCTTGCATCGTCATGATGCTGTGGCCGAAGTGGCGGGTTGAGCAACCAATCGTTTCGGTATTCCTTCACCTAGCGGTGGCCGTCCCTTTCGTAGCGCTCGCATCTCGATTCATTGTGAACGACACATCCATTCTCCATGTTGCATTGAATGGAGGCGAGGACCTACCCCTCAAGTACCGCTTTGCGGCAACGTGGGCTGCAAGGGAAGGGCCACTGCTCATGTGGGCTGCTTGGATGGGTCTTGTGGCATGGTGGTTTGGTCGTCCCCTTGCGTCAGAAGGAGATCAGACGCATCGACTTCGACTGCGCTTGATGCATGGTTTTACGCTCCTTCTTCTTCTCATTTCGATGACGCTCGACCCTTTTGCAGAAAACCCACTCGGGCTGAAGGGAACGGGATTGAACGAACTGCTGCAAACCGATTTGATGGTGATTCATCCACCGCTTGTTTTCCTTGCATACTCGCTGTGCATTGCCCTTGCAGCGACCAGTCTCGCCATTCTTCAATACGATGATGATACGGACATTGACAAGCGAATGCTGCACCAAACACGCCCCGGATTGCTCATTGCGACCCTTGGAATCGGATTGGGAGGACTTTGGGCCTACATGGTTCTCGATTGGGGAGGCTACTGGGCATGGGATCCAGTCGAAACAGGTTCCTTCCTTCCATGGCTTGCTCTCGTCCTAATGGGCCATCTTCGAACACGGCCAGGAAAAACCTCGACCTTGATGTGGACAGGGCTTGGCCTTGCTACAGGTGCTCTAGCATTGTTCGCAACCTTGGTGACCCGTGCTGGTGGCGTTTGGGCAGCGTCAGTCCACACATTCGTTATCGGAGATACGGATGGAGCGCCACCAACGGATGTGTTCGGTCGAATGATGATTCTCAAAAATCGGGCTGAAGGTGTTGAAATCGTCTCGTATGTGTTGCTGATTCTCTTGCTCAG
The DNA here is from genome assembly GCA_013330015.1 of Candidatus Poseidoniaceae archaeon. Classification (GTDB taxonomy): domain Archaea; phylum Thermoplasmatota; class Poseidoniia; order Poseidoniales; family Poseidoniaceae; genus MGIIa-L2; species MGIIa-L2 sp8574u. Next base: position 3,269 of record DUJC01000067.1, read on the forward strand.
TGGTGTCTTCATTCGCGCAGCACAAGGCACAACACGTCGGCCGTTCTCGAACCTGTTCCTCATTCCTATCGTCGGTGCTTTGATCGCAGTCCTGTTTGATTACAGAACCTACGAATTCGCTCCATCTTTGTTCTTTGTAGCGATGGTCTTCGCACCAACGGCTGTCGATTGGCCAAAGCACCTCCAAAAGGACGAATCTCTTTGGTCGTACAAGGGCTTCCTCTCATTGCCTTGGCTGATTCTCGTGCCTGCGGTTGCTTATCTCCTCACGCAAGACCTTCTCTTTGTGTTGCTCAATACACTGATGTTTGTGCCACTCTATGCTGCTCCAGATGCTCGAAAAGCGTGGGGTTGGGGTGCAGCTGGAACGATGATGTGTTTAGCTTCAGCATGGTCTGGTTTGGTCGACCTCTACGTTGCAGCCATTATGCTCGGCTTCTATATTCTCCCCTGGCTCGTGATGGGTGAGGAAGAGATGGAGCAGAAGCCGTGGCTAACCCACAAATTCATCATGAGAACAACGCTCTGGGCGCCTGTTGTCCTGACCAGTCTGTACATCATCCTCACACTGATTATTCTCGTCTCGAGCATCGATGCTGTCCAATTCAATGCACACGAGCTCTACGGTGCTCCATTCGTGATGGGCATGGCCCTTGCTTTGTTCGCATATACCTCGAGAAAACAATCGCCAAAACAGATCGTATCGGTTGTCCTCGGAACCGCTCTTGCATCCGTTGTTCTTGCTATCCTTGTTCCTTCTGCCCTAGGTGGGGATGCAAGCGAGCCCATTTCTGAATTCCTCTCTCGAGGAACCATTGCATGGCTTGTGCTTCCTTCCGTTCTTGTTGCGCTTGTTCCAGTTGGTGCTGAAGTGTACAATCGTGTACAAACCTCAGGATTTGGAAAAATTGCTCCCGCAGCTCATCTCGTGCATTTCGGAATCCTCTTGTTGCTTATTGGACACGTGTTCACGACAGTTCTCGTCGACCGTGGTGATGCGTCGCATCGCATCACTTTGGTGCGTGGAGAGATGGTTGAAGTCGATGGTTATGGCTATGTTTTCGAAGAAATCGTGCTCGAGAGCGATGATCTGGAAGTGGGCGATGGTTACGTCGGAGCCGTCATCAGCGTGTATTCTGGTGACGAGAAAATAGGTGAAGTTGAGCCCGGCTTGATTCGATTTGATGGCTCTGCCAATCCACCAAGGAGTGAAGTCGATACTTTGGTCCGCTACCATGGTGACATCGTGTTCATCTTCGATGGTTCACAAACAACAGGGCTCATGCAACAGGTTTCGACCGATGGTGCTGACTCTGTGCAACGCATGCGTGTCATCATTTACGACCTTCCAGGTTCGCACTTGGTCTGGGCTGGCTGGGCCCTAATGATGGTCGGAATGGCTTGGTTGACGGTTCTCGATGCTCGAAAAACACCGCATCCTCGTAGCGAAGAAGAGTAGGTTTTCATCCAATTGACTTATCAATACCTTGCGAGTCGCCGAAGCGTTCAGGTGAACCCATATGGAAGAAGGCGACATTATTCACGTTGATTATGACCTATACAACGGCGAAACAGGCGATTTGATTGAAACCACCCGTGAAGCCACGGCTCAGGAGCATGAAATGCATGATGAGAACCGCACCTACCAGCCGATGGTCTGTGTTGTAGGATCCGGCTCCCTCATTCCAGGATTCGAAGAAGCACTCCTCGAAGCGGAGGTCGACAAGGACGTTGATCTCGAACTCGCACCTGCTGACGCATACGGCGAAAAGGATGCAACCATGATTGAAACCATCAGCATCGACAAGCTTCGACGTGCTGTTCGAGACCCGAATGCACTCTACCTCGGCGCTCCTGTCAACATCGGCGGACGCCAAGGATACCTCTCATTCCTCGCTGCTGGACGTGCTCGTATCGATTACAACCATCCAATGGCTGGTAAGACACTCAAATACAACTTCAAAATCGTCAAGGTCGTTGAAGGAAAGGAAGAAAAGGTCGCTGCACTCCTCGAATCGAACACTGGTCACTCAGACTTTGGTGTCTCTTTCGATGGTGACGACTTGAACATCATCATACCACAAACCATGCTGTTCGATACCAACGCTGCCATGATGAAGTTCCGTCTTGTCACTGTCCTTCGTGATGCAGTTAATTGTGGCAAGGTTTCGTTCATCGAAGAGCACGAACCTCGTGTCATCGCTGAAGAAGAAGAGTGAATATAGAGGGAAGAGATATCTCTCAGACCCTACTCGCTAGAACGAGGGCGTAGCATGGTAACCGTCGAGTCGATTGATGAAGTACTTGCAACACATCAGCCTGCGCTCCCCTCAACTCGGCTGTCAATGGTCGAGCAAACTTTGACCAGACTCCTGCTTTTCGTCATCTTGGGTGTCCTTCTCGGGTTGGTCTTGATGCCAGAAACCGTTTGGGACAATGGACTGCGTCCAATCATTTGGGAACCTATTCAACAAGATGCTGGTGCTCAAGGCGATGCAGGGTATTCGTACCAAAACACAGCCATCTACACGTTTGGACTTCTCGCCTCCGTTGTTGTCTTCCAAGCCCTGTTCCGTACACTTCAACTGCCTGCAGATGACAAGATGATGATCGCCCTCATCGCTTGGGTCTGTCTTGCACCCATTTTCCGTGTGCTCGAGGATGCTGACTTCTTTCCTTCATCCATCGATTGGCTGCTCATCTCGCCAATCATCCACCTTCACTTGGCCACATGGTTGATTGCGATTGGATTTGTCTCCCATTTGGTCGGTAAGAAATGGGACCATGTTGGAGGAGATCTAGGTGAACTGAACATCCGCATGCGCATTGTCCCAGTCCTCTGCCTAGCGCTTCTCTTCATGTGGGCGATCTTGTTCCGGCCAGGATACGCTGAGCACGATATGGGCCTAATCTGGGTCATCATCGGCCTTGGTATCGGCTTTGCAAGCCTCATTTTCGCTTTCCATGCCACTCGTGAGTGGCCAACAATT
>DUJC01000070.1:0-2073 GCA_013330015.1 Candidatus Poseidoniaceae archaeon
CTCAAACTCGACGTTTCGAAGTTTGATTCCTGCTTCCTTCATCATGTTGGTTGAGCGAGTAAAGTCTTCCTTCCATCGCTCTGGAATGTTGTCGGTTCCTGCATACACAACTTCGACAATACCTGCCTGAATCAACGAACGTGCGCAGCGAGTGCATGGTGGCCATGTCACATAGGCCGTGCAATCCTTGAGTGAGACACCAACCCGTGCTGCATGCATAATCGCATTCTCTTCAGCATGACAAATCAAAGGGTATTTCTCTTCCCGATCTGCGAGTCGTTCCTCTGAATCATCAATACCTCGAGGAAAGCCATTGAATCCGGTCGAGCGGATTTCTCGGTCAGCACCAACAATGATGCAACCTACTTTGGTGGAGGGGTCTTTGCTCCACGAACTGATATGGTCGGCCAGTTCAAGAAATCGTACATCCCACTTCGAACCCATCTTGACCAACTCTGGGTTATGCTTCATCTCTTTGAGTCTTTGCAGGGAACAACTCCATATGTTCTGTCCCCCAATAACCCAAGGCATCGTACATCTCTCCAACAAGATACAGAGACCCAATGACCAATGTGAACCTTGGCTGAAGCTGGTTCAAACAATGGCTGGATGATGCTGCGCCCTCCTGCTCAAAGATGGTGCATGAGGTTGGCCAATTCAAGGCACGCAACGCTTCCAATTCAACACCAGGATAGCGTCCGAGTTGTGGCTTTGTGAGAACCATTGATTCGGGTGGGTATTGATGACAAAGTTCGATTAAAGGAGTTGCAAATGAGGTCAAATCGTGTTGTGGAGTGCATCCAAACACCAATGTCCACGATGATTCTTGTTCAATTCGAGCCTGCAACTGTGGAAGCATTCGCAACAATCCACTCGGATTGTGTGCTGCATCGAAAAGTATGGAACCATCCCATGGTGCTGGAATCTCATGGAAACGGCCTGGCCAATTCAGCAAATTTTGCGATGCTTGCAGGCCTTCCGCATCCACGTTGAGACGTTGCAAAGTTGCTTGTGCAAGGAGGGTTGCTTCTTGATCGAAGGACGCTCCCTCAGGGATTGATATCCATTCGACGGATGCAGCACCATGTGCCTCTCCAAGTTCAACTCGGCCCGCATGTTTTGCTTCGTACTCAATCGCAGCTATCGCTGCTGAATCATCGACCAAACGAACAATCAATGGCTTACCTGGTCGTGCAATCGCTGACTTTTCTCCTGCAATTTCAGCCAACGTATTGCCAAGAATGTCTCGATGTTCAAGACTCAGCGAGGTGACGACACTCACATCTGCTGGCAGAATTCTTGTCGCATCGTACCGTCCACCAAGTCCCGTTTCGACAATAAACACATCGACATTGTTTCTTGAAGCACAAAGACAAGCAATAAGGAAGGTGATTTCAAAGAAGGTTAACTGTTCGTTCAAGGAAGATTCAATTTCCATAATATCGTAGAGGTATGCATCGAATTGTTGCGTTGAGATCGGATGACCGTCAAGGCGAATGCGTTCTTCGATTCGGACCAAATGCGGAGAAGTGAACAGAACTGTGGACTGATTCAATTGATGCATATAATATGCAAGAGTTGCACAGAGCGTTCCTTTTCCATTGCTCCCTGCGACATGAACAATGGTCGCATTGTATGCTGATTGAATCAATGCTTGGTGAATCTTGAATACACGTTCAAGACCGAGCTCCATGCCTCGCTTCTTGCTCTGAGCAAGCCATTCACGGACGCTTGTTGACATCGACCTCGCACCGCCCTTGCGGCTGGTTCTCATAGGTGTAGCGATGCGCCAATTGTCTCTGCAACCGTCGATGCGCTCAAATGTGGTTCCTGTCTGGATGTGCTATGAGCGACGTTGCAGGAGACTTTCGCCGTCAACTCCCATCGATGATTGGGATGGCGGGAATGTTCGTAGCAACCATCTTCCTAGCCATGTACATTCGTCCTTGGTACGATAAAGCAGGGTTGCAGGCATTTGGCGAAGCAGGCGCCTCACAACTACGGTACATTGTCCTGGAACTCATCATGATTTTTATCTTCACAGCGGCAATCTTGATGCTTGCAAAATACAAG
>DUJC01000070.1:2451-11510 GCA_013330015.1 Candidatus Poseidoniaceae archaeon
GCAAACGTCCCCCTTGCGCACCAGATAATGGTCGATGATAGCGTGACTCCTTTTGAGTACGATTCAAATGAAAAAACAAACGCGACTTACATCACAGAAATCGGGATGGATCAATACATCGATTCTATGCAGAGCTACGATTCTGGGGAACTCATCAACACCGTTCGCCTCATGCAATGGGGAGTGGATGAGCCTGTTTGGACTACAGAATTCGTCCATGGGGCGATTGTCGACGAATCGGTCGAACTCATTGTTGTCCCTGGCCCAGACACCGTCACCATCTCCAATGGTGAGTCAATTCGTACCCTCTCTCTCTCAGACGGTGCAATCGAATCCACCTACCAATGTCTAGAGATTGATGGAAATGGAGATGTACAATCCATTCTTCAATTCGGTTGTGCGATAGCAACTGAAACAGAAGACGCTGTTTATATCATCGACGGTACAGACAACATTCATCGATACAACACATTCCCTGATGCCCCTAACGTGATGACCAAACAGGCTACATGGAAACTCCCGAGCGAAATGAAGACATCTAAGCTTGTTGAAGCAGAACTCCTTGATAACAAGCACCTGTTGATTATCACTGAAACCTATGCCGGGGTTGTTCTCCTCAACGAGAGCGCGAAGTTTGTGGAGGGCGATGATCTCTATGAGCCTGTTCAAGTTCTGATTAATGCCGAATCTGAAGCAGGCTTTTCCTCGGCGGATGTGGGTTACTCGAACGTAGCCGATGTGACAATGGAAGAGTCAAGCGATAATCAACAACTTATCGTACTTGGGACCGATGATGGGGATATTCTGTCATGGTCCTACTCGCCGACTGATGAAGAAGTGTTTGCGAGGGAATCACGTGTGAGTATCGACAATTTTGCCAGCGGTATTCGAGACGTTCGCCTGACAGACATTGATGCAACAGGTTACACTGAGTTGCTGGTTACCACCGACGTAGATGCACGACTGCTTTATGGCTCATCAATGGTTCAGAAGTTAATTATTGATGTCGAAGAAGGTTCAGATGTTGCAGTCGCCTTCGGAGAAACAGTTTCTGATATCGAGAATGACACCATTCATTTCTATGCCACAATAGTCAATCCATCTTACATTACTGGAGAAGGCGAAAGGGTCAATGCATCTTATGCGACTTCATCAGGCGTTGTGGATGCATCGATGTTCTTGGTTGGGGGTATTGTCATCGAAGACATACCTGCCATCGTTAGTATCTTGTTTAGTCTCTTACTGATGATTCTCCTCTATGTACACAGTGAATGGTACGTTGTCAACACGGTTGGTATTCTTGTTGGCAGCGGTGTCATCGTCATGCTTGGTGTTTCGTTCGTTCCAACGTTGATCATGGTGTTCATGATTGCTGCAGCTGTGTACGATGCTTGGGCGGTGTACAAATCGAAGCACATGCTCGACCTCGCTGATACGATGATGAATCTCAACTTGCCTATTCTGTTGGTTGCCCCTCAGGATTCTGACTATTCCATGCGTACGGAGCGAACCACTGTTCACGATGCGCCTGAAGAAACTCCACGTGGTGCAGTACAACAGGCCCCTCGTGAACGTGTCGTTGCAAAGAGCAACGATGCAATGCTCATGGGGCTTGGGGATGTTATCTTCCCAGGGATGCTGGTGTTGTCCACCATGCAGTATGTTGGAGGTGACAATGGCTTCATCATGGCCATGACCACACTTGTTGGCAGCCTCATTGGGTATTCAATTCTCATGTATTACGTCGGCAAAGGACAGGCTCAAGCGGGCCTTCCGTTGTTGAATGGTGGTGCTATTCTCGGCTACATTGTTGGTGGCTTATTGACGATTGGTACGGCGATGTTCCAGTTTAACATCAGTTTCTAGGTGATTGAACATGTTGGATATGCAAGTGTTCCGTGAAGAGGTTGAGAAGATTCGTGCAGACCACAATCGCAGAGGTCTTCCTCACGACAGCATCGACAAGGTGCTTGCGCTCGATTCTGAATGGAAATTGATGCTTCGAGAAACCAACGAATTACGACGTCAAAAGAACGAGGCTGCACGTGGAATTGGAGCTGCCAAGAAGTCAGGTGATGAAGCCGAAGCACAGCGCATCCTCTCGGAAGTGGCCGATCTCGGAGCACAAATTTCTGAAATGGAAAAGAAGACCGATGCACTCCTTTCTGAACGTGATTCTGTACGTATGTCGATTCCAAACCTCTTGCATCCTGACGTTCCATCTGGTGCTGATGAATCGGGCAACACCAAGCATTCACTGCACGGTGAAAAGCCATCCTTCGACTTTGAACCAAAGACGCACAACGAGTTGATTGAAGAGAACAAGTGGGTGGATTTGGAACGTGCTGCTAAGATTACAGGAAGTCGATTCTATTTCCTCAAAGGCGATTTAGCACGCTTAGAGATGGCTTTGCAATCCTATGCGGTTGATTTCATTCAACAGCGTGGCTTCACCTTCGTTCAACCTCCGGTCATGATGAATCGAGCTGCCTACGAAGGTGTCACCGATTTGTCAGACTTTGAGACGGTAATGTACGGTATTGATCCTGATGGCTATTACATGATTGCAACATCCGAGCACCCACTCACTGCGATGTACATGCAAGAAACAATCCCTGAGGAACTTCTTCCACTAAAGATCGTTGGTGTCTCATCCTGTTTCCGTCGAGAGGTCGGTGCTCATGGCCAATCCGATCGTGGTATTTGGCGTGTTCATCAATTCACGAAAGTTGAACAAATCATCATTGCAACACCTGAAACGTCTTGGGAACTGCATGAGGAATTGTTGCAAAACTGTGTCGACCTATGGGATGCACTTGGCTTACACTATGAAGTGGTCAACATCTGCACCGGTGACATGGGAACGGTTGCAGCACGGAAGTACGATCTTGAGGCTTGGTTGCCTGGAGCAAAGGCGTTCAAGGAAATCGTATCCTGTTCAAACTGTACGGATTATCAAGCCAACCGTCTTGAGATTCGCTACGGTACGCCTGGCCATCCAAATCAACCGATGGTGCACACACTCAACTCGACCGCCGTGGCTACGTCACGTGCTCTCGTAGCCATAATCGAGCAAAATCAACTCGAGGATGGTCGTGTTCGTATTCCTGACGTATTGCGATCTTACATGCAAGGCCAAGAGATTCTTGAACCATGTACGTGGTAGAATTAATAAGTACTAACAGACTACTGCTCTCAGGAGCGGGGCAAAATGACACAAAATCGACTGTATTTTGGCTATGGATCAAATCTCGATTGGAACGATTGGGTTCAGTATTGCGAGAAGAAGAGTGCACATCCAGATGGACTCAAAGAACGAGAACCTGCTTGGCTCGTAGGACACCATCTCAAATTTCACTATCATTCCAGAGGACGTAAGGGTGGAGCTGCAGATGTTGTACCAATCGATGCATACCATGCCACACCGGGCGCCTTGTTTGATGTCAGTGAGGATGCATGGTCAACGCTTGTTGCGAAAGAGGGTGCTCCATGGTACTACGAGGAGAAGAACGTGCTTGTCATCGGATCGGATGGCCAATTGCATGAAGCCGTGACATTCGTTGTTTGCGACGAGAAGAAAAAACCAGGATTTCAACGCCCAACAGATGTTTACCATGACTTAATTCACAATGGACTTCATGAACGTGGGCTACCAACCAATGGACTAGACATGGCTATGCAACATAGATTTGATACACCCCAAGTCAACCATTTGTTCGTTTATGGAACCCTGATGTCAGGACAGAGTCGATTCACTCAACTCGAACCGTACGTCCGTTCGCAACATCAAGCATCCATACGAGGTCATCTTCACCATCTAGGAGACTATCCAGGAATGAAACTGGGAGATGGCGTGGTTCATGGCCAGCTGATGGAACTTGAGAACGTTGAAGCATGCTTGGAGCGTATGGATTCCATCGAGGGCTTCCTCGGATTTGGTCGCAACGATTCGTTGTTTGATCGGACCATTGTCCAAGTTCAAACCGAACAAGGCATCGTTTGGGCTTGGACGTATGTCTATGCTGGAGATGTTGTTGATGATTCCATCATCGAACATGGTCGATGGTGCTGATTATTCAGCTGCTTCCACATCGAGGAGATTGGCTCCCTGTTCGACACGATCGCCTGCGTTGAAGTGAACCGATGTGACTGTACCATCTTCTGATGCGACGATTCTGTGCTCCATTTTCATCGCTTCAAGGACCATTAGCGTTTGTCCTGCTTCGACGGATTCGCCTGCGGTAACGAGAACTTCGAGAACGACCCCAGGCATTGGTGCTACAAGTCCTCCGTGATGCTCATCGCTGCTTGCTCCAGCCTCAATGCGCTCCATGGTGAAGATTCGACCCGAGTGATGGACCCACCATACGTCACCAACTTTCGCTACGTGTGCCCACGCTTTGCTTCCGTCTTCGAAGTAAATGCGAATACGTCCATCTTCGCGAGGGTGAGCGCAATGGTTGGCAAATGTCCAGATTTTTGGCGTACGCTCAAGCAAGACGTCGTATGTCTCACCAGCGTAACGGAATTCATGCTGCATCAAGGATACCTCCTGTTGAGCGTTTGGAATGGACTTGCAATGCCAACTGAGCCTTGAGAGGATGCAACGGTCGTTCGATGCATGCCTGTTGTTTCTGCAACGGCTGCCGTCATCAAAGCAACATCGAGGTCTTCTGTTCGTGGTGTGAACTGATATCCATTGGGGTACAGATCGTCAATCATTGAAGTGTACGTATCGCCCGAGATAACTTCGGGTACATCGCAGAGATCTCGCAAGAAACCAATGTTCGTGGTTGTTCCAAGTACAACGAATTCATCCAAGGCACGACGCATACGTTGCAATGCTTCTCCACGCGTTGGAGCGAAGACGATCAGTTTCGCCAACATTGGATCGTAATGAGGTGTAACTTCGTCTCCTTCACGAACACCTGTATCGAGGCGTATTCCTGGCCCTGTAGGCGGACGGAATACTGCCAGAGGTCCGATGGCTGGGAGGAAGTTGTTGGTCGCATCCTCAGCGTAAAGACGGACTTCGATGGAATGCCCACGGATGTTGAGTTCGTCAACGGACATCGGCTCGCCGCTTGCAATACGCAGTTGTTCTCGAACCAAATCAACACCAGTGACCATTTCGGTCACAGGATGCTCGACCTGAATACGCGTGTTCATTTCAAGGAAATAGAAGGATTCGTCTTCTGCAAGCAGGAATTCCACCGTTCCTGCTCCGACATAGTCAACGGCCTGCGCGGCTGCTACAGCAGCTTGTCCCATACGTTCCCGCAATGATGGCGTCATGGCCGAACATGGGGCTTCCTCGAACACCTTCTGATGACGCCGCTGAACACTGCATTCTCGTTCACCTAAGTGGATGCATCGACCTTGGGTGTCAGCGAGAACTTGAACTTCAACGTGCTTTGATTTCATCAAGAGTTTCTCGACGTAGACACGTCCATCGCCAAATGCTGCGAGTGCTTCTCGTCGAGCCGATTGTGCGCCATTCTCCAGTTCTTCTGGAACGTTGACAACACGCATTCCTTTGCCACCGCCTCCTGCAGTTGCTTTCAGCAGAAGCGGATAGCCCGTTTCCTTAGCTGCGTTACGAATGGCTTCCATAGCAAGCGATTCGTCCTCTTCTTCTATCTCGACACCCGGAATAACAGGGACTCCTGCAGCCTTCATGATTTGACGTGCTGACATCTTATCCCCCATCTGTTCGATGGCTTGAGGCGATGGACCGATCCAAATTAGTCCAGCATCCATGACCGCTTGGGCGAATTCTGCACGCTCTGAAAGGAATCCAAAACCAGGATGAATAGAATCTGCTCCTGTATCTTTGGCCGCTTGGATGATGGCTGCACCGTTGAGATAGGTCTCAGCTATCGTATCACCTTCAAGCAGAACCGATTGGTCTGCAAGTTCACGGAACATACCCTCTCGGTCGTTCTCAGCGTAGATGGCAACGCTTGACAGTCCTGCTTCTCGACATGCACGGAGGATGCGACAGGCGATTTCGCCACGGTTCGCAACCAGTACACGCTGAATCATCTTCTCACCTTCACTCATCGGGTTTCCAATTGGCAGGACGTTTCTCAAGGAACGAAGAGAGGCCCTCTTGACCTTCTCTTGATCCTCGCATTCGACTGGTGAAATCGAGTGTCCATCGACGCAATGATTCATCATCACCGCTCCATCGATCGAATCCAAGTGTCAACTCCTTGGCTAGTGTTGCAGCACTTGGTCCCGTTGTGAGAACTTCTGCAATGATGGAGTCAATCTCATCATCAAATGCCTCCACGTGCTCAACAACCCGTTCGATGAAACCGACGCGTAGCGCTTCTTCGGACTTGACGCGACTGGCTTGCATGGACAATCGGCGGAAGTCCGCTGAACCAACACGACGGTACACGTAGGGGCCAATGACGGCAGGAAGGATACCGAGTTTTCCTTCTGAGAGTGCGATACGGACGTTCTCGGTTGCAACGACGTAATCCAAACATGCGATGAGACCTGCACCTCCACCGAGAGCAACACCTTGGATGGCTCCTATGGTGAAACATGGGTGGGACCAAAGTCCGTTGAAGAGACGGTCAAGACGTTCACTGTCCTTCCTGTTCTCTTCTGGTGTGTTGGCTCCAGCATCACGCATCATGTTGATGTCAGCTCCAGCACAGAAGTGCTTTCCGCGACCAGAGAGAACGATTGTTCGGAGATAGGGTTGACCATTCGCATCTTCCAATGCATCGATGTAACCTGCACTGCGTTCTTTGGTCCACTCGAAGACCTCGATCAATTCGGTAATCATGTCAACGTTAAGAGCATTGAACTTGTCCTCACGAGCCAACTCAATTCGGGCACAACTACCGTCAATGGTGAGTTGAATCAAGGATGTTTGTGGTGGATTCTCCATCGTTTTCATATCAAAAACCTCAATTGCATTTTTAAATTTTCAATTGGAATTTACATTCTGAAAATTCCGTATCTTCCTTCGGGCAAAGGAGCGTTTCTCGATGCGGCTAGACAGAGGCCAAGGACGTCCCGAGTGTCTCGTGGATCGATGATGCCATCGTCCCAAAGTCGTGCTGTGGAATAGTACGGTGAGCCTTCAACTTCGTACTTCTCGAGAATTGGAGCACGGAAGTTCTCCAACTCTTCGCCTTCCATTGGCGGCTTGCCCTCTCGTTCTCGTTGATCTTGCTTTACCGTGCTCAATACATCGGCTGCCTGTGGACCACCCATGACAGAAATTCGACTGTTTGGCCACATGAAGAGGAAGCGTGGATCGTAGGCACGACCACACATACCATAGTTTCCTGCACCGTGCGAACCTCCAACGATGACGGTGAACTTTGGGACGTTCACGCACGATACCGCTGTAACGAGTTTGGCACCGTCCTTGGCAATACCACCTGCTTCGTAGGCTTGACCGACCATGAAACCGGTGATGTTCTGGAGGAAGACGAGTGGAATGCCTCGCTGACCACACAACTCAACGAAGTGAGCGCCTTTCAGTGAAGACTCAGAAAAGAGAATCCCGTTGTTGGCAACAATGCCTACTTTGTGGCCATGGATATGTGCGAAACCGCAGACCAGTGTTGTACCATAACGTGATTTGAATTCGTGGAAGCGGGAACCGTCAACGATACGTGAAATGATTTCACGAACATCGATCGGTGTTCGGTTGTCGCTTGGAATCAATCCGAGCAGGTCCTCAACGTCATGTGCAGGAGGTTCAGGTTCTTGCAAGGCTGCTGGAGCGAGTTCTCTTGGTCCAATGTTTTCGAGGACGTTTCGAACCATGCGAAGTGCTTCTGGTTCGTCCTCTGCAAAGTGATCAGCAACGCCAGATTGGGCTGTGTGGACCTCAGCACCGCCCAAATCCTCAGCAGTGACGACTTCTCCAGTTGCTGCTTTGACAAGTGGAGGGCCTGCAAGGAAAATGGTACCATTGCCTTTGACAATGATCGATTCATCGCTCATGGCAGGCACGTAAGCTCCACCTGCAGTACAGGAACCAAGAACGGCTGCAACCTGAGGAATGCCATCTCCGGACATTCGTGCTTGGTTGCGGAAGATGCGTCCAAAGTGGCCAATGTCTGGGAACACCTCGTCCTGCATAGGCAGAAATGCACCACCAGAGTCGACGAGGTAGACGCATGGGAGGTGATTTTCATGAGCAACCGTTTGTGCACGAATGTGCTTCTTGACCGTCATTGGATAATAGGAACCGCCCTTGACGGTTGCATCGTTGGCTACGAAGAGAACTTCCCGGCCATGAACACAGCCAATACCTGTGACAATCCCTGCAGAATGAGCCCTACCATCGTAGAGGTCGTATGCTGCCAGTGGCGAGAGTTCAAGGAACGCAGTTCCAGGATCGATGATGCGTTCAATACGTTCACGTGCGAGCATTTTGTTGCGACTCCGATGACGTTCAACATACTTCTCGCCACCACCTTGATGGACGAGATTGAGACGCTCACGCAGCGTTTCAATCAGAGCAAGATTGTGCTCTCGTCGAGCAGAATAATCAGGATCGGCTTTGTTTACTCGTGTCGGTAGTCGATCCATGTGCTTCCACCTATCCCGACCACTCCGGTTCAAGCCTTCAAGTCATCGTGGGCTTAGACACCGAGCATCAATCGACCGATGTCACGAATCCCTGGGGCGAGACCGACGATGAGAACGGCGAGAACGATCAGCAAACGCAGATGCTTCTGTCGGTTTTCGACACGCATCTCGACGAAGATGTACGTGATGGTTCCAACGAGAACAGCCTTGACGATGGCGAACAGCCAAGCACCTTCAACATCCCAACCCATGTTGTCAGAGATGCCTCCACCGTACTGGATTACTGCATCGCTCAGGGGATGCTTTTCGGAATATCCGAAATAATCGATACCGACCATGGTCGCAAAACCGTCGCACAACTGTCCGAACACCATCGCAAGAACCAATGGGCTAGCAAGCAATGCCTTGTTGGAGAGTTGTTCAATCGGATGCTTGGCAACGACCTTCTCTTCAGTTTCCCATGACTTAATTGTGACACCTTCAGGAAGAAC
>DUJC01000025.1 GCA_013330015.1 Candidatus Poseidoniaceae archaeon
TCTCAAACCGAACATAGCCATTCTCTGGAGTCATTGTTGATGAACGTCTGCTTTCTGCATCTAGGTTGAAAATAGAAAATGCAGGCCATGTATTCAAAAAGAAGGCCGTCATCCTACTATCATGGCCGCAGCAGAACGTGGGTCTTTTGTCTGGATGATGTTTGCAATTACGCAAGTGTTTCTTTCGATCAAACTTGTTGGTGAGGTCGAAGGTTGGATTACAACGCTCTTCGGCGGCGGTGCAGCCGCTGCATTCATGCTTGCCCTGATCGTCTTTCGACAAGAACAACGCGACCTCTTGCTCAACCCACTTAAGATGAGTCGAGAAGTCCACGAGGATGCCATCAAAGGACAAGGCAAAGGCGTTGGGTTCGGTATTGGTCTCTGGGTCGTATCGCTGATTTTCTTGCTCGCTGCCGTGTGAACGTTGGGCGAACACCATGATACCCGTCGACCCAGGCTCAGTCACAACGATTCGCGCTCTCGATGAAGGTTCAGAGGAGCTGTTCGGCGGATTTTGGCCGTTCATTCGTCGTACATTGATGCTGTTTCTACCTCTTTGGGTGTGGTTATTGTTGTGGGCTGCTGGTATGCCAAACATCGTTTCAGCACTGTTTTCTGGCCTCTCGTTATCGATCATTGTTGCAATAGAACAGTACAAACTACGACAGATTGCAGGAAAAGACAATTAATGACTAGCGGTGGTTGATATTCATGACCTTATTCGAAATGATTACTGAGTTCGTTGGAATTGAAGCACCTTCACTGATGGAAATCATCTTTGTGAGTTGCGCAGTTCTCGGCGGAATCCTGTTTTTCATCATGATGCTTCTCATGATGGTAGGTGACGTCCTCGGCGGCGTAACCGATGCCATCGGTCTCGATATTGATGCAGGCGGTGGCGCGTTCGAAATTTTGAGCGTTCAAGGACTGTCGGTCGCAGTCATGATGTTTGGACTGACTGGAATGTTCGGCCTCTCTGCGACGGGAAGCGACGTTGTTGCCGTTTTAGCAGGAGGAGTTGGTGCTGCTGCAGGCATGTACGGCATGGGTAAAATGATGTACGGCATCAATCAATTGCAAGCAGATGGTACAGTCAATTACAACGATGCTATTGGTCAACGTGGACAGGTCTATTCTCGTATCAAACCAAACGAAACTGGAGAAATCCAAGTCCCAGTCGATGGAACACTCAAGACGCTCCTCGCAAGAGCACAGGACAAGTCAATGCTGATGCCATCCGGCGAATTTATCCGAGTCGTCGACGTCATCGGATCAACCATGATTGTAGTACCACTTGATGATGGCTCGTCCGAAGAGTGAGACTCGTCTGAATAAAGTGCAGGCAAAGTGATTAAAAACGTCCAACTCTACTTTGCACCATGGCGGATGCAGGTTTTTGGGCAGTGTTCATCGTTTTTGGCGTATTGGCTATTGCAGCTTTTGGAATAATTTTGGTCGCAACACGATACAAGCGTTGTGCTTCTGACGAAATTCTCGTCGTCTATGGACGAATTCGAGGTGGTAAAGCTTCGAGGTGTATTCATGGTGGTGCTGTCATGGTATGGCCATTGATCCAAGAGTACAAGAAAATCTCACTTATTCCAATGACAATTTCGATTCCACTCGACAACGCTTTGTCGCTACAGAACATCCGTATCAACGTACCATCGACGTTCACGGTTGGTGTGAGCACAAACCCGCTCATCATGAACAACGCTGCAGAGCGTCTTCTCCACCTTACGAAAAACGACATCGAAGGGATGGCTCAAGAAATCATCCTTGGTCAACTCCGTTTGACCGTTGCTAGTTTGACCATCGAGCAAATTAACCAGGACCGTGATGCGTTCCTCGAACTCATCCGTGACAACGTCGGTGCTGAACTTCACAAGTTGGGCCTCTACCTTATCAACGTCAACATCATCGATATCACTGACGAATCCAACTACATCAACAGCATCGGTAAGAAGGCTGCTGCTGGTGCGGTCAACAAGGCTCTCGTCGACGTTGCTAACGCTGAGCGTGACGGTGCAATCGGTAAGGCAAACGCCGACCGAGAGCGTGAAGTTCAGGTTGCCCAGAACGTTGCTGAATCCGAAAAGGGACAGAAGGCTGCTGAAGTCGACCGACGTGTCTATGTCCAACAGCAAGAAGCAACTGGTGTCCAAGGAGAAAACATCTCTCGTGCCGAAATTGCTGCTTACCAAGCGGACCTAGAAGAAAAGGAAGCAGAAGCAATGCGCCGTGCAGAAGTTGCCCGACGTACTGCTGAAATGGAAGTCCAAAAGGCACAATACAACCTTGAGCAAGAGCGTCTACGTGCTGAAGAAATTGTTCGAGAAGAGATTTCCAAGACACAGGTTGAGATCGCTGCAGAAGCAGAAGCAGAGCGTCAACGCCGCATCGCTCAGGGTGAGGCGGATGCTGTCCTTGCTCGATACAACGCTGAAGCGGAAGGTACCAAGGCGGTCCTTGAAGCAAAGGCGAACGGTTACAAGCAACTCGTTGCGAGTGCTGGCGGGGATGTAAAGGCCGCAGCTACACTCCTCATGGTTGAGAAGATCGAAGAGATTGTTGCTCGACAGACCGAAGCCATCGCCAACCTCCAAATCGACAAGATCACTGTTTGGGATTCAGGCAATGGTGGCGAAGGTGGAAGCACTGCAAACTTCGTGTCTTCCTTGATTCGTTCACTCCCGCCTGTCCATGATGTAGCCAAGATGGCTGGTGTTGATCTACCAGACTACCTCGGTTCCATGAAGGAAGAGTGAATCCGTCGGATTGAAACCCTCCGCAAATTGGAGGGTTCACCCTCCTTCGAGGGGTTGATTTGATAGCCAAATGGACATGCAGAGGTTCATGGCAAGTGATTTGGAAATTGCTCGTGCAGCGAAACTTGAACCCATTGAGACCATTGCATGGAAATTAGGCATTCCTTCTGGAGAACTAATTCCTCATGGCCAGTACATGGCAAAACTGAGCTGGGAAGGCATGAAACAACGCTTTGATTCTGCCAAAGGGAATCTCATCCTCGTCACCTCCGTCAATCCTACACCCTTTGGTGAAGGCAAAACGGTCACAACCATCGGATTGACGCAGGCCTTGTGCCATATTGGCAAGAATGCGACGTGCGTCATACGTGAACCTTCGATGGGACCCGTGTTTGGAATCAAAGGCGGTGCAGCAGGTGGAGGGCAATCACAAGTGCTTCCAATGGAAGAAATCAATCTCCACTTTACTGGAGATCTCCATGCTGTAACTTCCGCGCACAATCTCCTCTCGTCACTGATTGACAACCATATCAAACATGGAAACACATGCAACATCGACACCAATCGTGTGTTCTGGCCACGAGTGGTTGATTTGAACGACCGTTCATTGCGAGAGGTTGTCATCGGATTAGGGGGTCCAGCCAACGGGCATGTGCGACAGGATCGCTTCGACATTACAGCAGCATCTGAAATCATGGCGATTCTCGTCCTTGCGAGAGATTATGCTGACTTGCGTAAGCGACTCGGTGATATTGTCATCGCTGAATCGATCGAAGGACATCCCATCAAAGCAGAGCAAATCGAAGCTGCTGGAGCAATGGCTCTGCTTCTTCGAAATGCATTCCTACCAAATCTTGTGCAAACGTTGGAAGGAAATCCAGCATTCATCCATGGAGGTCCTTTTGCCAACATCGCCCACGGAAATTCATCCATTGTAGCCGACCGAATCGCATTGTCATGTGCCGACTATGTCGTCACAGAGGCAGGGTTTGGTAGTGACATGGGTGCTGAAAAATTCATGCATATCAAAGCCAACACCTCTGGAAAAGCCCCTGATTGTGTTGTCATGAACGTTACTGTTCGCTCGATGAAGTTGCATGGTAAAGCGTTTGGAGAACGTGGTGGATATCGACCTACTAAGCAAGAACTTGAAACAGAAAATGTCCAAGCCGTTATCGCAGGAGCAACGTCGAACCTCGATCGTCACATCAAGAACATGGCACGATTCGGTGTTCCCGTCGTTGTTTCGATCAATGAATTCATGAGTGATACAGAAGCAGAACTGGAAGCGATTGAAACAGCTGCTCGTGCAAGTGGTGCTGCTCGTGTTTGTCGAACAGAAGTTCACGCCAAAGGTGGGGAAGGAGGAGCAGACCTTGCTCATGCTGTTGTTGAGGCGATTCATGATCACGTTGCTGCTGGGCGTCCATTCCTTCCCCTCGTTGCTCCAAATGATTCCATCGAGGACAAGGTCAATGCCATTGCAACACGCATGTATGGAGCCAACAGTGTTCAGATTGATGCAGCAGCAAAGCGTCAATTAAAGAAAATTCAAGATTGGGGGTACGGCTCATTACCGGTTTGTATGGCAAAAACACAGTACTCGTTTTCACACGATGCGGGAATGCTTGGTGCTCCGAGTGGATTCGACTTGCCTGTCCGAGAATTCCGTTTGAATGCAGGAGCAGGATTTGTTGTCGCCATCCTCGGTTCAATGATGACGATGCCTGGGCTTCCAAAGCGACCTGCAGCCAACGATATGGATATGGATGAGGACGGACACCTCAAGGGTGTCTTCGGGTGAACATCGATGCATATTCTCAATCAGGACGAGAACCATTGGAAACTTCGGATTGAATCTGAAGATGATTTGTGGGTCCTTGCTCGACTTGCGAGCAATGGGCGTCATATTGCTATGCTCGGAGAGCGACGCGATACAACAACAGCAGAATCAGGTTCTCGAGCAAAAGCCGCTGAACGAAAGAAAATGTGGATTGAATTACGCATCCTTTCAACAGAGTATCAGTCCTACTCAGACACCCTTCGTGTTCATGGAACAATTGTACAGGCCCCGATGGACATTGGATCGCACCATACTCACCTCATTGAGGTAGGAGATGACATTGAGTTAATTGCGAACGGACCATTTCCTGATTTCGATGCAACACTCCTCAAGGATGCGGTTGATTCCTCAAACAAGAGCAACATTGCGGTCGTTGTTGCTGAAAACGATGAAATCATTCTCTTTGAGATCACATCAAGAGGACTCCGTGAAGGTGCAACATGGACCATGCGTGGTGGAGGAAAGCGAGGCGATGTTCGAACAAGTGAAAGCGTTGCGCAATCCTTCCAAAAGCAAGTCGTAAAAGAGATACTTGCGGCAACCTCAACCGAATTACCAATGATACTCTGCGGCCCTGGTCACGCTCGTGAAAAACTCAGGTCGGTCATTCTTGATATCGAACCTGAACGAACGCTTCGATTGATTGCAACATCGATGGCAGGCCGAGCAGGAGCGAATGAAATTATTCGAGAGGGGTTGGCCAACGAGTTCCTGCAAGATTATGCGATCAACAAAGAAATGCAGCTGCTCGAAGAAGTATGGGCAAGAATCAGTTCTAATGGAGCAGTCGCTTATGGACATCAAGATCTCGCTCGTGCCATGGAAGAGGGGGCAATCGAAACGTTGCTTGTCGCCATTGATTTGCTTCGCGATGAGGAAACAGAGATTGATGGTGAAGTGTTGAGTACATGGATACGTGGTCTCGATGATATTGGCGGGAAATTGGTCCAATGTTCAACCGAACACGATGCGGGTGAGCAACTGATGGGATTGGGCGGTGTCGTTGCTCTGCTTCGCTACAAGATGGTGTGAACATGAAAGTCGTTCGCTTCTCAGAATTGGGCGATCATGTTCGAGAGGAGATGAAAGGAGCCCGGTGGATTTTACTTCATCAGGACGAAATCCAAGATGCCCTCGGAGCACTGATGTTTGCAGAACTGGATGGCGTACTGGTTGCCGTGGATCATCGGGACTCAATTCCCGATGATGGATTGTGGCGACGCGCCGTCCATTTGCTCCTCGTGTCTGGTGATCAAGATGCAGATGAAATTCGCTCGAAAAGTGGAATCACAAAGGTCGTAGCGAGCGATGATACGTCGCTTGAGGAACACCTATGGTAATGGGTCCGGAGGGAATTGAACCCTCGATCTTCGCCTTGTAAGGGCGACGTCATAAACCCCTAGACCACAGACCCAAC
>DUJC01000027.1 GCA_013330015.1 Candidatus Poseidoniaceae archaeon
TTGTTGCTATCGGGAACGAGCCATTGATGGAACAATGCAAGGTCGATTTGATCGAATATCAAAAGCGAATACAACAAGCAGCAGCAAAGGGTGTGACGATTTCGTTTGTCTCCAAAGGCAACGTCTTGTTGGGATGGATTGAGGTGTCTGATGCTCTTCGCTCAACAACCAAAAACGCACTCAAGCATGCACGACGCAGCAACCTCGAAGTCATCATGCTGACAGGTGATCGCACCGAAGCCGCAGAGCAGATTGCAAAAGAATGTGGAATCGACGAAGTCGTAGCCAATGTCCGTCCTGATGAAAAGGCTGAATTCATTGCATCCTTGAAGGATCGAGGGAAACACGTTGCCATGATCGGTGATGGAATCAACGATGCTGCTGCACTCGCTGTTGCCGATGTCGGCATTGCCATGGGCGCTGGAAGTGATATTGCACTCGAATCTGCTGATATCGTTCTGCTTCGCAACGATTTGATGGATGCGATGAGTGCTCTCGAACTGGGTCGGGTTACTGTCAACAAAATACGGACCAATTTGTGGTGGGCCTTTATCTACAACATTATCGGCATTCCATTGGCCATGGGTTTGCTGTTGCCTTGGACAGGTTGGCTTCTCCCTCCTGCCTTTGCTGCAGCCGCTATGTCTTTGTCTTCGATCAGTGTTGTTGCAAATTCGCTTACCTTGAAATGGTGGCGCCCGAGGCAGATTGAGGCTTAACTCAAAATAGGTCTAGGTCATGGTCCAATCATGAACCAAGTCGCTCATGCTCTCAAGATTACAGGGATGACATGCGGATGCTGCTCAGGCCGCGTAACTCGTGTCCTTGAAGCAACACCTGGCGTTATTCAGGCCGATATTTCATGGCAAAGTCATGCAGGCATTGTTGTCACGACACCAGATTTGACAAAGGAACAAGTCATGGCCATTGTTGCGTCCACAGGCTTCGGCGTTTCAGCCTAATCTTCAAAACCAAGGTTCACCGCCCTCAATTTGCGCGGGGGTCGCCCAGCTTGGTCAACGGCGGTGGGTTTAGGTCCCATTCCTTATTGGTTCGCAGGTTCGAATCCTGCCCCCCGCACCACGTTTTACCGTCATCATTGAGAACTTGTTCTCCCTAGGATGGACATGCCCTCTCACCTCGCTAAACATTGGACATTTGACCCTTCACGGGTGTTCCTCAACCATGGTTCATTTGGCGCATGTCCCGACTTTATCATTGAAGAACAACGAATGTGGCAGGATTTGATGGAAAAAGAGCCCGTCCAATTCTTCGAAGAATTGATGCCAGACCTCTTGACCAAATCAAGGACAGCGTTGGGAGAATTCTTGTCGTGTGATGCGAACGATTTGGCGTTTGTTTCCAATGCAACCTCTGGCGTCAATACAATTCTACGTTCCTTGCATTTCAAACAAGGAGATGAGATTCTCGTTCCTAATCATGCCTACCAAGCATGTCGAAATACCATTGATTTCGTTGCAAGCAGATGGGGTGCAAAGGTCGTCGAAGTGGCCATTCCATTCCCAATCGATGGCCCTCAAGTTGTCATTGAATTGATGAAATCAGCATGCTCTGAACGAACAAAATTGGTCATGATCGATACCGTCACGAGTCCAACCGGTCTTCGAATGCCGTTTGAAGAATTGACAGAATTCTTCGAAGGAAGGGGCGTTGAAGTGCTTCTTGATGCTGCCCATGGAATTGGAATGATTCCTCTCAATCTCGAGAAACTCGGTGCTTCGTACGTCACAAGCAATTGCCACAAGTGGCTTTGTGCTCCGAAAGGAAGCGCATTCCTCTACGTTCGAAGCGACAAACAAAACAAAATCCAACCACTCACCATCAGCCACGGTCACACGTTCCCACTTGGCGAAACGACTCGTTTCCGGCACGAATTCGATTGGACGGGAACGCAAGACATCTCTGGTTGGTGCGCGATTCCTGCCGTGATTGAAGGAATGGCGAAACTCGTCGATGGTGGCTGGGAAACCATCATGCAACACAACCACGACCTTGCAATCCAAGGTCGTGACATTCTCTGCAAGCGTCTTGGAATTGAACAACCATGCCCGGACGAAATGATTGCTTGCATTTCGACCATCCAGCTACCAGGTGAGATTCCAGCCAAAGAAAAGATGTATGAGCCAGATCCTTTGCATCACCTTCTTTCTAAAAAATACAACATCCAAGTTCCAGTTTGGTCTTGGCCATCTCCAGAAGGGCGCTATTTGAGAATATCAGCGCAATTGTACAATTCAATCGAACAATACGAGCTTCTTGCAGATGCACTTGTGAATGAATTGAAGTAGGAGTCAGCGATGGTCGTTGCATGACCAAGTCATTTAGCGACAGAGTAGCCGAAGGAAAAGCCAATCACGGGTCCATCACCCCTGCCGAATTGAAGGCAAAAATGGATGCAAACGAAGAAGTTACAGTCGTTGATGTTCGTGATGCGAACGCTCTCGGCGAAGGTGTTATTCCCGGTGCGAAGAACGTCTCGCTTGGAACTTTGTTCTACAAAGCAGATCCACAGAGCGCCTTCCATGACAAGGAAACATTCCAATCCACAGACCAACCCATTGTTTTCACATGTGCTGGTGGCGGTCAAGCTTCCATTGCAGCAAGCGTTCTTTCGGAGTACGGATTCACCAATGTAACCATCCTCGAAGGTGGAACCAGAGGCTGGTCTGCAGAAGGTTTGCCGACCGAACAAGCCGATTAATTCGGTTTCTGTCCTCAAGGCGAATCGCTATATGAGAGCATATCAACCATAAAGACATGCGTCCCATCTTCCTCGCAGCAACCATCGTACTGGCAATGTTCAGTGGATGTTTTGGCGAAGATATAGAATCAGTTCAATCGACTAAATTCGCTGTTGATGCTCCTGAATCTGTTCTTCGAGGCCAGTATTTCTCAATCGAGGTGTCTTCTGATGTTGACTGGACGATGAATCGAAGTCCTGGCTTCTACTTCATGGACGATTATGGTGTGTTGAGAGACGATGTTGAAGTGACCTTTGCAGCCTCTCAAACGAGCCTAACATTCCTTGTTTTGGATTCAGAACGATCAGATATTGCTCTGACGATAACCGCAGGAGAGGACGTCTGGAATGCAACACTACCGCTAACAAACAGCGAACAATACATGCTCGTTGATGGCCGAAGAGCCTACGAAACCATTGACATGCTCACCACGGATTACAACAATCGATGGTGTGCGAGCGCGTCACTTCACGAAGGGGGCGCAGCGTACCAAGTTGCTGCTGAAAAAGCAGAAGAAATGATGTGGGATATGGGCTTTGACCATGTCGAAATAACACAATATCCAGATGATCCTGACCAACTCAACATCGTTGGATACAACTGGGGACGCGTCAATCCTGACGAGTACATTGTCATTGGAGGGCACTTCGACATTGCCTACATGTTTACACCGCCTGGCGGAGGAACAAACGAAGGATCAAACGATGATACTTCAGGTTCAACCGTTTCGCTTGAAGTTGGTCAGGCGCTCGCCCAGATGGAATTCGACCACACGGTTGTAGCAGCTCTTTGGGCATGTGAAGAGGAGGGGCTTCTTGGCTCGCTGGCGTATGTTGCCAACCTACCGGAAAACGTGTCCGTTCGAACCTACATGAACTTCGACATGGTGTCTCTCAACTATCCAATCGTACCACTAACTGAACCCCTCATCGATCCATTGACAGGAGATATCTTTGAACCAACGAAATACGATTGGAGCATCAGTATTGCGGGTGCAAGTGACGGAAACATGGATCGAATGATTGGTTGGGTCGGTGAATCCATCGATGAAAATCTAGCCTACCAGCCTACTGAAGGTAATCCGATTATGTGGCAAAAAGCTGAATCATGTTCATCGGACCATTGTTCGTTCTTTTCTGCTGGATATCCAACCTTCAATTTCTTCAGCCCAGGAGGGGACATCTCCTTCTGGCAAGAGTGGCACTCTCCATCGGATACGTTTGAATTTATGACGGCGAAAGCTGGTGGACCAGAGGGCATGGCATCTGGTTTCAACAGTTTGACGTGGACTGCTCTAGATTTGTTCGTTCGAGTCGATAATGCCGAGAACTTCCATGGCAACTGGAAAGAATGACGCGCTTTTTCTTTCTGATTGGAATACATTCATTCATGAAGGATAAGTCATCCCTTTACGCATGGACACTCGTTTTGCGAGGTTTTCAAAGGGCATGGTTGCTCATCGGAAACGAGTCCACATTGCTGTATTCATCCTCACATTGTTCATGATTCCAGGCGCGCTCACTGCCCTCCAACCGATCGATATGGAATCCTATGAGATGGA
>DUJC01000016.1:0-1952 GCA_013330015.1 Candidatus Poseidoniaceae archaeon
GTGCAATTTGCTTTGCTACGCGTATTGCAACTTCGACACAATCATCCATTGTTGCATTTGAAATTGGAATAAATGGACACACATCAACGCATCCCATGCGAGGATGTTCTCCAGAATGCATTCTCATATCGATTTCTTCAATGGCTTTTTCAATCAGTAAAGTGGCAGCATTCTCAACTTCCTTGATTGTGCCTGCAAATGTGATGACAGTTCGATTATAGTCAGGATCTGGTTCAACACCAAGAATCTTGACTCCTTCAATTCGTGCTGCATCAACGATGCGGTTGACTTTATCTAAATCTCGACCTTCGGAGATATTCGGAACACACTCAACAATGACTTTCGACATGTTTTATGGTTCTCACGTCGGACTTTGAACATTCACCCGTACAATCCTTCTGGCGAGGACATGCTACCAGATTGTGATTTCTTCTTGTTCAATCGTTCAATCGCTTTCATGACATCTGAATGAAGTACGGTATCTCGGTCTGACCGAATGGCAATCATTCCGGCTTCGACACAGGTTGCCTTTAATTCAGCCCCGCTAAATCCTGTGGCAGCGCGCGCAACAGCCTTCAAACGAACGCCTTTGGTGTTCATACTTGACAAGTGTAGGCTGAGTATTGCATGACGTGAATCCTCTTCTGGAATTGGGATTTCGATGATTCGATCGAATCGACCTGGACGAAGGAGCGCATCATCAAGAATGTCAGGACGATTGGTCGCAGCAATGATCTTCACATGCTCCAATTCGTCAAAACCATCCAATTCTGCGAGAAGCTGCATGAGTGTGCGTTGAACTTCTCGGTCTCCGCTTGTTGAGCCATCCAATCGCTTTGCCCCAATGGCGTCAATTTCATCGAGGAAGATGATGGATGGTGATTTATCCTTCGCTAATGAAAACAATTCGCGCACAAGGCGCCCACCTTCACCGATGTATTTCTGAGCGAGTTCTGAACCGACCATTCGTATGAACGTCGCATTTGTATGATGAGCAACCGCCTTGGCAAGCAATGTCTTTCCACATCCTGGAGGCCCAACAAGCAAAACACCTTTTGGAGGTTTAATCCCTACTTTTGTGAACAATTGAGGTTTGGTGAGCGGCAGTTCAATTGCCTCTCGTACCGATAGGATTTCATCATCCAAACCAGCGACCATGTCGTACGTTATGTCTGGTTTTTCAACCATCTCTGAGCCGCTTACGATTGGATCCCATGCATCATGAAGAACCTCCACTAGCGAGAGTGTATCTTGGTTGAGTGCGACTCGTGTTCCAGGCTTGAGAAGGTCAGGTTCGATTCGTTGGTTGAGGGATACTTGAAACACAGTGCCATTGGAAGAACGAACAATGGCTCTTTCAGGATCCAGGACATCTTGTAACGTTCCTACAATCAACGGAGGTGCACGAAGGTGGCGTACTTCTTCTTCAAGTCGACCTGCTTGTTTTTTGACGTTGCGAAGTTCAGATTCGATGTGAGTCCTTTCGCTAATCAGCTCTTGGGTTTTTTCTTGCAAACGTCGAAACTCTGTCTCGAGTTTTTGGAAGTCATCGTCTCTATGATTGTTCACAGAGTCTGAATTTCGGTCCACATCGGTGCCCATCGCAATCAAGTCTTCCTTGAGCCAGCAGTGTATCAACTCATCGTTTGTTTTTCGAGACAACAGCGAAGGGTTCATCAATTGTCGATGTAAGCAAAGCATGGGGATACGATGGGTGATTGCGAATTGTGTGGTGCGACAAAGGTGTCAACTCGCGAGCATCGCGTCAACAAAGCGATGTTGGCTATTTGCCAGAGGTGCATAGAACAAATGAACCTCGAACCCAAACAAGAAGCTCCTGGCTTAGCCCAAGCACGACGTAGGCCCACTGCAAAACAGAACAATCGTCGCTTCAATAAGAACAACATCATGACTAAGCAGGAGAAAGAATTAGCAGACAACTTTGCTAAATT
>DUJC01000016.1:2352-4111 GCA_013330015.1 Candidatus Poseidoniaceae archaeon
GTCAATGTGATTAAATCTGCAGAATCGGGCAAACCTCCTGCAGATTCTGTCATCAGAAAGTTCGAAATGATTCTTGGTATACAATTGATGGTTGAAGCAAGCAGTGATCACCAATCGATGATTGGTCAATCCTCGAACAGTCGTGGTATGACCATCGGAGATTATCTCAAAGACTTACGGTGAGTGTATGGACATTCCTGTTCATGCAATTTGGCTTGCACAAGACGACCCAAAAAAGAACACAGCCGTACGGGCATCCAAGAACGAATTGCTACGATTGCATAAGGATTTCAGGCGACTTCCAAAAAAAGGAATTATCTTGGAACCACTATGTGGTAAAGTGCTAGGACCGGAGGATCGTGAAATTTTTGACGCACATGGCGCCTTGGTCGGTCTCGATTGTTCTTGGGCACTCATTGAAGAATCCGTTGAACATGTCATGCGACGTACACGATTGCAACCTCGCATGTTGCCACTGCTCTTGGCTGCAAATCCAGTGAATTGGGGAAAGCCAGGGAAACTGTCAACTGTAGAAGCCCTTGCAGCGTCCCTGTATTTGTTGGGACGAGTGGACCAATGCAAGGAATTGTTGAGTAAATTTAGGTGGGGTGAGCGTTTTCTTGAACTCAACAAGGAGCCACTTGAAGCATATGCTGAAGCGAAAAGTTCTGCTGAACTCGTATCACTGCAGTTTGAGTTTTTTGACATAGAGGTGGAGCAGGATGAATGATGCATTTACAGAACTACCACTAGTGCGTCTTTCTGCAGATAAGGCCTCGATACAAAAAGAAACAATTGTCAAGGAAGTTGCAGTTGAATTCCACGCAATGAACAAACTAGGTCATTACGAAGCGTATACCACATTGCTAGCAACTCCAACGGATCTCGTTGAACTCCATGCCGGACATCTTTACTCAGAAGGTTACATCAACCAAAAACCATCAATTAATAGCATTCATATTCCGGATGCTTCGGGCCTTCAAGTGCTCTACAATGGCTGTATAACCATCGAACCAAGACAACAGATTGTCACAAGTTCTTGTGGAGCATGCAATCATCCTAATTTGTCCGTTGAACGAAACGAACCGATCAAACACGATTCACGATTTTCAGATGTTGATTTGTCACTGCTCACAAAAGCACTGGAACTACTGACACATTCAATGCCACTCTTCCGTCAGAGTGGTGGCTGTCATGGCACAGCACTTTTCACGACTGATGGTTCAATAGGTCATGTTTCAGAAGACATCGGGCGCCACAATGCAGTGGATAAGACCATCGGCAAAGCCATCTTTTCTGAATCAACAGTCTTAGAGAACTCTATGCTCCTCTTGTCAGGAAGATGTGGGTGGGACATTGTTGCTAAATGTGTACGGGTTGGAATTCCAGCCATCGCATCTCTTGGCGCATTCTCATCTGCAGCGGTGAATTTGGCGCGTGAACATGACGTAACATTGTACGGTTTCGTTACTGAACGAGGTGCTTGGAAAGTAGGATATTGATGATGTAAACCTCCAAGCATTGATGAAGCCCATTGATTTCCACCCACCATGAAGAAGAGCGTGGATGGTAGGACGCCTCTCGATTCCAATCGGTTGAGACTATCAAAAGTCAAATCCACCGCTGCAGGTGTTCCTGCCGCAATCTCTTCGATGAATCATGGTATTCGAAAGATGGGTGTAACAAGGACCGTGCAATCACTTCTCATGGTGAATCAAAAAGATGGTTTTGATTGTCCTGGTTGTGCTTGGCCAGACCC
>DUJC01000035.1 GCA_013330015.1 Candidatus Poseidoniaceae archaeon
TACCACCGTGCGGATATGGTGAAGTGGTTATCATCTGAGGTTTCCAACCTTATGTCGTGGGTTCGACTCCCGCTATCCGCACCTCAACCAACAAAACCTATGAGTGGATGATGTTAGGACCTATTATGCAGGTAAAGCGAGCCTCAAAGGGCCTGTTTCTTGTTACACTCATGCTTCTTGCTTCCCTTTCCGGTTGTTTCGGTGAAGATGAAGCGGTGCAAGAGGGTGTTCCAATCGTTTTCCAAATCGATTACCAAATGCCTGAAGATGTTGTGCTACGAAGCGGTGAATGGCATGAATTTCAATTGCTAGGAAACGGTCGAGCCATCTCTGTTCCGACCGATGTTATGCTCTTTGTCGATGGCTACATCATTCCAAACGGGTATGCCGCAGTTGAAGGTGAATCCATCAACGGCAAATTATTGCTTACGCCATACGTCGATGAGGTAAAACTCACAATCGTTCACGATGACGGAACTGGAGATACCTACGAACTTGCAGTTACGAACGGCACACCCATTGTCAACGGGAAGGAATGGATGGATAAAATGGAATACATCACAAACGTATGCCCTGACACGACACAATGCGGCGGTTACATCAATCGCTGGATGGGATCACCAAACCCAGCCTTCGAGCGAGCTGCGTCGTTCTTCCAAGGTCATTTTGAAGGACTTGGGTATGAAACACACATTCTCAGAGTGTTTGATCACGGTAACCCAGCAGAACCAGAAAGCCTCAATGTCATCGCATGGAAGCGTGGACGCGATGCTTCGTGCGTTCAAGGAATGGGAGGCCACATGGACATTATGTTCCCTGGTGGCCCACCTGGCGGAGGAACTTACGAAGGGGCGTATGACAACACAGGAGGAACTGTGAGCATGATGCTTTTTGCAAAGGCATTTGTTGATATTGAAGTCGAGTGCGACACATTCCTTGCTCTTTGGTCCTCTGAGGAAGAAGGTTTGAGAGGTTCAAATGCCTTTGCGAACAACGAATGTGACTACTGTCTTCCAACCGACAAGGAACTGCGATTTTACATCAATATGGACATGATGGGAATTTCGTATCCTGCTGTCAAACCAACAGGAGAGCCATATCCGTACCATGCTTGGTCTGGGCCTGACTTCGATCCAGACGTCCAAGATGTCGAAATCACAACCGTCCTCGATCACGTTCATAGAAACATCCTCGAAGCGCCGATGGACCTTCGAATCGATGGAACGTATGGTTCAGGTTGCGACCAACACTGGGAAGATCACGAAGACCTCGTTCTCGATGTTCACGAAGATACGTTTGGTCGCTCAGACCACGTCACATTCCGAGACCTTGGCGCACAGACCATTTTCCACCTCGGAGCATATGATTCAGACTACAGCGCCTATCATTCTCCTGATGACACGCTGGACAACATGATCGAAATGGTCGGAGGCGTTGAAGAACTGGAAAAGAGCATGGAATTCGTTATGTGGGCGGCTATGCTTGAATTTATGATTGCTGATCAGACCCCGGAAATCCGTAACGTCAATGCTTGATATCTTAAACGACGTTTTTTGAACCCAAAGCGGGACTTTCGCACATGGATGGAGAGTTTACTCAAGAGAAACCTCTCCTCCAGCGTTTCGCAGATTCACCACAGTTTCCGTTGGCTATGATTGCCTTTGGAGCATTGGTTGCTTGGGCGGAGTCACTGCTGATACTCATTCAGGGTGAATCGATTGAAAATGCGATTTGGCCGCAAGCTGTACGCACCTTATCTTGGACATTTATTCTTCGAGAGAACGTATTCCTCATTGCTTTCCTGTCTGCTCTTTTCCTAGGATTTTGTGTCTTCTCTTCCATCCAATATCACAGAGGACACCGTCTCAATAAGTCAATTCAAGCAATCTTCTTCTCACTGATTGGAGGTGTTTTCGCATCATGGATCATCTTCGTCTTGATGGATTATCGGTACATCCGTGGAGCGTTTCTCCTGCTTCCTACAATCTATGGCGTCGTTCTTCTTGGCTCAACCCTAGCGATTCGAGGACCACCAGGATTACCAGACTCGACCCAGGATTGGAAAGGGAAAACCAAGACAGTTCTACATGTAGGCATAGTATTTCTGGCTGCATGGCTGGTCATGCCCGGAATCCCAGCCCTCATCGGCATCGCCCCATCGCCACCAGTTACACCGTCCATGGGCTACGGAGCTGAAGCAGGACCGTTCGACCGGACGACCCTTCGTTATGCCTATCCATTGCCTGAAGAGGTTGTTGCAATTCAAGGCCCCACAGAAGAAGACATAGAATTCTCGATTTATCTCACATTACCACATTTACCTGAAGAACCAGGTATTGAAGGCGTACCATTGGCCATCCTATTCCACGCCTTCAACAACCCATCCATTGATTCCTACACCGATTGGATCGACCATCTCTCTGCGAAAGGAATGGTCGTAGCCTACATTCAGTATCCAACGGATGTCCGCCCTGAAGGAGGAGAGGATTTCGAACCGACCATCATCGATGGGACCTCAGATTGGCCCCATCATGTACCAAGAATGCTCTCCATTGAATCGGCGCTCAGTCGATTGAACGAAATCATCACCGCATCGCCTCGCAATGCTGACATCGACGAAGTCCTCGGTAACCTTACCATCATGCCTGAGCATCTCTGGATTGGTGGACACAGTCTCGGTGGAGCGTACTCGTTGCAAGCCCTTGGTATGGTTCAAGCGTATTCATGGGGCAATGAGACATTGGTGGTTGACACTGAGATGGCTGCTGCTCGACCAGTGCAGGAACAATGGTTGCCCGAGTACACAAACCTACCAGAGAATTCAATCGTCCATCTAGTTGTCAGTGAAGATGACATGACTGTTGGACAATGCAACAGTGTGCATCAGCATGCTTTGTTTGAACAAATTGACAGCAATCAATCACTTCTCTTGTACATTCCAAGCGATCGGTATGGGTTCCCCCGTCTGGTGGCTACGCACTACATCCCTGCGAATGAGGCACATGATACACTTGCAGATTGGGCCTTCTATCGTCGAGTAGATGCTCAAGCGGATTGGGTCGTTGCTCACAGCCGAGGCGATCTCAACACTGCCGATTTTGCTTATGCAAATCTCGTTAATACAGGTATGCTAACGAATTTAGGCAAGTGGTCCGACGGCGTCGATGTTCTTCCAATACAAGCGTATACAAATCCGAGTGAAAGCAAACGGTTTGCAGAATGTTTCTAGGAGTGGTAATCAAATGGAAGAAAAAAGCGATGTCAAATCCTTCATCAAACTCATTTCCACATCGACCATCATTGCTTCGATGTGTTGCCTGCCGAGCGTGGTCCTCGTTCTGTTCGGTCTTGCAAGCGTGAGCAGTGCTGCAGCTCTCTCAGACACGCTGTATTGGGGGGGAGAGGGATACGAATGGTTCCGTCCAACCATGCTGGCCACAGCCTCTATTTCCGTGATTGTCGGCTTGGTGATTTACTTCCGTACCCGAGGCATTTGTACGTTTGATGACGTCAAACGTCAACGAAGAAAAGTCGTCAATACATCGTTGCTGATCATCATCATTGCCTATCTTTCCTATCTTTTGTTCAACTACGTCATCCTAACTGAAATTGGCATCCTACTTGGACTCGAGTGGGAATCCAGTCGATTCTGGAACAAGTAATCAGGCGTTCTTTCGAACCGTTGAGCAACCTACACTCCAATCGCCGTCGAGCATTGCTTCTCGAGTGGCATCCAGTAAATCATCCTCTGAACTCCTAATGGGATCAACATCTTGCCCCCATGCGAGGGTGATTTGGTATACATTATTCGACACATTTTCCAATTGAAAAATTGAAT
>DUJC01000137.1:0-224 GCA_013330015.1 Candidatus Poseidoniaceae archaeon
GGAGGGCAACCTATGAGCAAAGGTGAGCGAAATTTATCGCAACTATCTGGACTCCAAGTCTACCTTCCAAATGGTCGATTGCTCGGCGTTGTTCACGATGCAGTTGTTGAGCATGCCAGCCTTTCATGCACACATTTGTTTGTCAAGGATACGCCTGATGACCTTGTTGAAGGTTCCATCCACGTTGCTGTACCATGGCGTTGGGTGCGCTCAATCGGTGATGT
>DUJC01000137.1:630-2962 GCA_013330015.1 Candidatus Poseidoniaceae archaeon
GGAACTGCCTCTGCGCGACCAACCTCGACTCGAAGCGTGAGTGGAAGTGTCTTTTCGTGCCAAGAAGGCCTTGTCATAATCGATACTGGAGAAGGGTTTCAGATGCGGTACTCGAGACAACGCAGTCGGTTGAAGCAGGAAAACGAACCCGCCCTTCTCCGACCAAATCGGATTGCTGCGGTTGCATTAACTCATGGTCATTTGGATCACACTTGGGGGTTGTTACCGTTTCTTCAGACACTATCTCTGGACGGTCGTCAACAGCCTCTTGTTGTCTATGGTCCAACATCAAACGTGATTCTCGATGCTCTTGAAGCGAATGGAATCGATGCCAAACTTCCTGAAAACACACCTCCTGCTGAACTTCTCAATCAATACCGTTCGTGGTTCTCGCTTGGAGGCACGGCAGGTCATCTCGGCTACCCAATCCGATGGTTGCTCGGCGATCCTCAATCCGGTCGCTGGGTCGAATTTACCGACAATGCAACAAATCTCGTTTGGCATGATTCAATGCCACAACCAGATGCATTCACGTCGTTCCGAATGGACTCGATTCCTACGACGCACAGTGTTCCTTCCTGCGCATGGCAACTTTCACGCAAGGAACGAAAAGGTGCATTTGATCGAGACAAAGCAACACTCGCAGGATTGAGCCAAGGCGAACGAAAACAACTCTCAGAGGGCATCGATTTGGAACGTGAAAATGGCGACACCCTCCAAGCAAGTCAGTTCAGAGGTCCAGCAAAACCAGCAACGAGCATCGTTGTATCTGGCGATACGGCCGAACAATCCATCCAAACAGCTTCGCCTGTCACAGTTCTCGTCCATGAAGCAACGTTCCTCAATGATGCGAGCGATAAGGCCAGTGACCATCTCCACAGTACGGCATCAGGAGCAGCCCGAACAGCATTGCAATGCAATGCAGAGTATCTCATTCTGACACACTTTTCAGCACGAATTCGAGATGCAGAGGAAGCGGTCTCGGAGGCGAAAGAAATCCTCAGCGATGCTCAGGGTCTTGCTTCAGCCAACGATGGTGACAGAGTGCGAATCGATGATGATGGCACTGTCACCATGCTCAAGCGAACAGACAAAGGTTGGACTCAACACAATCTGTCGCATCATTGAAAGAGTAGGAAACGAAGGCGAGTATATGCATTCGAAGAAAGTCGCTGCAGTTCTTGTGCTGATGCTTTGTGTCTCACTTGCTCCACTCGCTTCAGGCACATCAGGACGAGCAGCGCCTTCATGCTCCTTGGAATCTGCATCAACATTTGCTTCGCAAGTACCTGTTGATGACGGGGAGTGTGTTGAATTATCGCTTGGTTTGCTGACTCCCGGTGACGTCTACGAAATTACCGTACTCGTCATCGATGATGCACTTGATGTCCTGGTTTTTGACGAAGCAGGTTTGCAACCCTACCTACTCGGTCAATCCTATCGTTCGGCCTATCAACAGATTCCATCGACAGAATTCGCCAACGGTTCGTATGAGTTCCATTGGAAGGTTCCACTCTCTATCTCGGAGAAATCATGGACCATTGTTGTCGACAATCTTGCCCACGATGGTGATCAAGGAAACGGCGATCAAGGTGGTGATTTGGGACGTGTCTCCATCACCGTTACCAAGCTCAACGATGGACAATGGACGTCGTACCATGACCTTGTTGGCATCATTCCAAACGGACATTTGACACTCCTCGAAGGCGATGACCTTCGCTTGGAAGAGGGAACAGCCGTATCCGTCACAGCTTGGTCACTGGAAGGATTCGGCGATGTCTATCTTCAAACCGAATCCATGAATGCGAATTATCTCGCAGGCCAATCCAATGTTGCACTTACTGGTGCATCTCTCTTAGGCGTTGATGGAACGGCTTCATTCAACTGGATTGTTTCCGCTGCCTTTGCCAATCAACCATTGAAACTCGTTGTCGACAACACCAACGATCCGGACGGACAGGGCGATGGATCAACCAATCTACGCATAACCATCAGGGTTGAATTGGTCCCCGTAATGCAAGCTTCCTTTGTTGCTGAGAATCAGACCGTTGAACTTGATACGCTCCTAAATTTTGATGCATCATCCTCACCAAACAACTTGCAACAAATTTCTCAATATGTTTGGGATTTCGATGCATCCGTCGATTCAAACAACGATGGTGATGCCATCAATGACGTCGATGCCGTTGGCATTTCAGCCAACCATTTGTGGACCGCACCGGGCGTGAAGACCGTCACACTCACGGTCTCTGGCCAACTCGGTTTTGACCGTTCACAAGTCAATATCACTGTTGTTGATGTCACAGACCCAATCGCTCGAATCAGCGGTTCT
>DUJC01000083.1 GCA_013330015.1 Candidatus Poseidoniaceae archaeon
CTTCATGATTGGGCCGCAATGGTTTCCAACCAGGGGCGACAACTCGATCGATTGGAACATGCAATTCGTGTTGCGGCACAAGCCCATCTTCCATCGACGTCAGCACTCGTTGGCCCACTCCTTGCAGCCCGTTTGTGTGTCGAAGCACACGGCCGTTCACGTCTTGCTCGACTTCCATCAGGAACCGTTCAGGTTCTGGGAGCGGAAAAGGCGTTCTTCAGTCATTTGCGCAGTGGTACCGCTCCGCCGAAGCACGGTCATATCTTCATGCATCCATGGATTTCACGTTCACCACGTTGGGTACGAGGGAAGATAGCACGAATGCTGGCTTCAAAAATCAGTATTGCTGCTCGAATCGATGCGTTTGAAGGCACGCCTATGAGTCAAGATGACGTTGATGAAGTGGAAGCTAAGGTTGAGGGCATAAGAAAAGAATTTTCGAAGCCTCCAAGGCGTTGAGGTGGTCGTTTGACCAAGCACCGACGCATACGACCATTGTCCGAAACTGTGTTGTTGGAAGGACGAAATGTTTGGACGGTCAATGCCAATCCTGGCGTAGCAGTTCGAGGCGAACCGTTGCGAAAATTCCGGGGTGTTGAGCACAGGCGTTGGGACCCAAACCGTTCCAAATTAGGAGCGGGGCTTCTACGGACAAGGAATGATTCATCGTTGCTGCTGCCAAATGCTGGCTCGACCGTTTTGTATCTTGGTGCAGGACA
Source organism: Candidatus Poseidoniaceae archaeon (assembly GCA_013330015.1). Lineage (GTDB taxonomy): Archaea > Thermoplasmatota > Poseidoniia > Poseidoniales > Poseidoniaceae > MGIIa-L2 > MGIIa-L2 sp8574u. Next base: position 720 of record DUJC01000083.1, read on the forward strand.
TGGCACGACGATTTCTCATCTGCACGACCATCTCTGTGGAGCAAAGAATCGGTTTGGCGGACGTCTTGTTGCCGTTGACCTTGCTCCACGATGTCTTCGAGATCTAACCTATCTCGCCGAACATCGACCAGGATTGGTACCAGTGTTAGGTGATGCAAGGAAGTTTGATGCGTGGGGTGTCTTGATTCCGACACGCGTTGATTGGTTGTTTCAAGACGTTGCACAAGCAGGTCAAGTTGAGATATTTCTCTCAGCGGTTCGTCGGTTCCTGAGTAAGGATGGAATTGGTTTGTTGTCGCTTAAGGCAGCGAGTGAACGTCACAATGACGGTGGTGACGAGGACATCTTTGCTGCGGCTATCGTTCAACTCTCGAGCGAAGTGGAACTCCTTGAACACATCAACTTGACAGGATTTGAAGACCAGCACGCACTATTCGTCGTTCGAAGGAGGTGAGCGACTGCCAGAGCTCCCTGAGGTTGAAACCGTGCGGAGAGGATTAGAGCAAGCCATGCTTGGACGAAGGATTACTGAAGTCATCCTTCGAAGAGAGAATCTTCGATTTCCTTTTCCCGATGAATTCGCATCACGTATCACTGGGCGAAGAGTCGATTCCATTCGACGTCGAGCGAAATACCTCCTTTTGGATCTCGATGACGGACGAATCATTCTCTCACATCTCGGGATGTCGGGGCGATATACCCTCTTCGATTCAGAGAAGGTAAAGCAATTTGAAGCAACCAAGAACGAAGTGTCGAGATTTGGCTCAGCCACTGGATTCGATGGCCGTCACGACCATGTTGAGTTCCGTTTTGATGACGGAAGTGTTGCTGTGTATACCGATCCTCGGAGATTTGGAATCATGGATTTGATTGAAGTTGGTGAAGAACAGGTCCATCCTTTGCTCGAATCGTTGGGGCCTGAGCCCTTTGGTGATTGGAGTGCAAAGCAACTTGCCAAAAAATTGCACAGCAAAACAACGAGCATCAAAGTCGCTTTGCTCGATCAGCGTGTTGTTGTTGGTGTTGGTAATATCTATGCATGCGAAGCATTGCATCGTAGTGGAATCCATCCTCAACGACAGAGTAAGACCTTGGTTCGCAAAGATGGAAAGCCAACCAAAAAGTTGCAACGCTTGCATGGAAACGTCATTCAAGTTCTTGAGCAAGCGGTCGAAGTCGGTGGTAGTTCGTTGAACGATTTCGCAGATGTGAATGGAACACTTGGCTATTTTGGACATCATTTTCAAGCCTACGATAGAGAAGATCAGCCATGTTTGCAGGCAAACTGCGGTGGCACGATTGAACGAATCACACAGTCTGGACGGTCAACCTTCCTTTGTCCAAGATGTCAACGCTAACTTGCGATGACTCCGAGCATCACAGTTGCCGCAAAGCCCCAAAGGACCACAGCTGTCAGCCGGTTGACAATTGAACCGTTTGCACGCAACCAATCGAGCAAGGGGGTTCCAGTCAAGAAAACAGCAACCAAGACATACCAAGCCATGTCGATGGCCATGCCGATGAACCCAATGACAAGTTTCGTTTCAAGACTCATTCCTGATTCGAGAACCTGGGCAAGTACTGCAACAAGGAACAATGCAATTTTTGGATTGAAGAAGGCAATCGAGAATCCTTCGAGAAATCCTCTCGCTTCGCCTTCCAATTCCTCGTGGGTTTCATCGTTACTGTGTGCCCACATTAACCAGCCGTAGTAAATGAGAAGAGCAATGCCGATCCATTGTAGCCCAAGGAAGACTCCCGGTGCTTCCTCAAGCAGGACAATCAAGCCGAAGATGGCAACACCTGCATAGAGCCCAAAGCCAATACCGTGGCCAACAGCGCAGAGAACACCGCGACGACGGCCTCCAACGATGGTGTTACGGATGACCATCAGGAGGCTCGGTCCTGGTGAAATGGCACCGAGGAAGAAGACTGTGCTTGCAGCGAGAATAGCTTCCCAAGCAAGGTCCATGGCCTCTGGGCGGAATCAAACTTCTTGAGTGCTTTCATAGCAAGAAGAAGGTGTAGCCACCTTTCCAGGGATCGAGCTCAGCATTGGCCTTCGCTGTTGCTTCTTTGTAGATTGTAGTGTACTTCCGACTGTGGACTGTTTTGAGGACAGCACGAAGGAAAGCCTCGTTTGACTGAGCGTGTTGCTCTTTGTTCGCCATGAACAGAAAACTACATCAAAGGTTATGAATGTTTCTTTTACTCGTCTAAACAATCGATATTTTTACCGGATTATGGAAATCATCCTCGTATCCGTTTCGGTTTTTGTGGCGTACGCATGTTCATGCTGGTGGCCGTCGAATCTCTTCGATAGATTCTGAATCCAGTTGGACCCGGAAGACGTAGGTGCTGTTCGGAAGGATCGGTACCTGGTCCATGCCATACTCTGTTGTTGGACTCCTTGACTTCACTCGATGCAAACATCACGTGACGTGGCATGGATTCAACATCGTAGTCATCCAAATCCTCCTGAAGAACGACGCCAGCCATCTTGAGTTTACGTTTCGCTCGAAGGGCAGACACTGCTTCTTTTCGATGCGAAGATCTGAGGATATCGAGTCCAAAGTAAGTGCCAATTTTCGCCTCTCTGCAATCAGGGACATCGAACCATCGTTCAGAGCGAAGGGTTGTTTGTTTGACAACATGGAAGGTTTTGATGTCGATGGCAGCGAGTCCGGGTGAAACGTGGTTGTACGCGCCTATATCCATTGCAATCCAAGAGGGGCGTCCATCATTCAGTCGTATGTCGCTTTGAGCAACAGACCCCGGACTTGGTCCTACCTTGGTGGTTGTTGAATGGCCGAAGACCACAGTACGATT
>DUJC01000080.1:0-5563 GCA_013330015.1 Candidatus Poseidoniaceae archaeon
GGGATAGGTGGGGAGCTAGGCGTACCCTGTACCACAAATCGTCTTTATGGTGGGCTGAATGCCTTGGGGCGGCGAAAGCGGCTCATGGGTTCCTGCATGCGGACGTAGATGTCTCGCCCCCACATGATCCGGGTGTTGTGAACCGTTTCCGGAGGGAAACGGGAATCAGATAACCGGGGGAACAGGTCAGGCCGGGAACGGAGCATCCCTACCTGGGGCCATGGGTGCTGTGGGGATCCGGGACGGAGGAAGTGTGTAGATACGACCTTTGAGTACGAGCGTCCACCCAGGGATTCCCACCTAAATGTCAAACACGACATCGCTGTACCAACCAGGTCCTTCGAAGGTCGGCACCTCTGGCCAAGGTGATTCCAGTGTTTGGTTTGCAGTTACCTCTGCAACCATCAAATCCTGACGCGTTACCGCCTTAATTTCTACCTCTTTCTCGACATTATCGGAATGCACCCAACGTACATGTGCTTGCAGGGAGTGTACGTCCTCGACCTCCTCTATTTTTATTGAACAATCGACAAGCCATTTCTGTTCAACTTCATCCATGAAGAGAACTTCTTCAAGCCACTTGACGAGGAGTAGACCGTTGGCATCATCATGTGTGGGAATTCGAACCGTCCAGACAGATGTATGATGAATAGCTTCCGAAGGAATCTCTGAGGCGAGGAGGTAATCCTGCATACCTGCGGTTGTTTCTTCAAACAATCTCTCCTTCGATGCGGCAAATGATCGTAGACCAACATCTGCAGTTGTTGGCCTCAACCAAGAACTCATAGGATAACCTCAACGTTTTGAAACTTGAAGGGACCAAGCAATTTCTCCAATTCTATTGACCATATCGTCGAGTCGCAGAACAAATCGATCGGTACGATCGGCGATGAGGATGCACTCACTTGCAGCATTTGCGAGTTGAGCTGTTTCTTCCACGGAGAGGCCGAGCGTGATTGCTGTTGCAACGGCAACAGCAGCGGCATCGATGAGTCCAATCATTTGTCGTATTTCCTCGAGCATGCATTGAACATGAACCGTATCTTCGTTTCTCGAGTGGATGGTAACGCCGTCCTGCCCCTCAAGAATCAAAAGATGCTTCCAATCATTTGATTCGAGTAGCATTGCTGCTGCTTCGGCGCCAGTTGTTGCGCCAAGTCGTCTACGCATAAGTTCCAACCCTTTCGATTGAAACAAGACCCAATCAACGCCTTGAGTACGATGGAGTCCGGTCAGTTTGGGATCTGCAATGATGGGAACATTGTGTCTCTTCGCAACTGCGATGAGTCGTTCAGCTCCAGCATCATCGAGTACACCTAATCCATAATCAGACAATATAAGGCAAGATGAGTTCGGAATTGATTCGATTGTACGTTCGATGAGATTTGTCAATGCTGTAGATGGGATTGGTTCATCGTCTTCGATGTCCCATCGAAGCAGAAGCTGCTCTCCTTTGACCAAACCTTCGCGTGCACCCAAAAGCCTTGTTTTCACCGTAGTTGTACGTTCTTCAAGCACTGCAATTCCAGATGTTTCAACACCTTCTTCCTCAAGCATTTCCAAGACGGCTAGTCCAGAATCGTCATCTCCGACGACACCATGCAGGTGACTCTTCAATCCGAGAGAATCGAGACCGCGAGCGACGTGTGCTGCCGCTCCAACATCAACATCACGAGAAATTTCCTTGAGGACAGGAACTGGTGCTCGGGAATTGAGGTTGTTGGCAAAACCATGGATGTAGCAATCCATCATGATGTCTCCGACGAGAAGAACCTTTGCTGGTTTGATGTTCTTCAACCCACGTTCAAGTTTCTTCAAAGCATCATGAATTTTTACATCGTCATCGCTCATTCCCATAATTATCCCTCAGTTTTATCTTGCAATTCTGCCAGTAGCATGGCATGTTCTTGTTCGGTAATGCCAGTTTTCAGCCGCAATGTTTCGAGCATCGCTGCCTCATCGTTTGTGATGATTCCATCGATCATTGCAGTTTTTAGAACAGAACTGTACGCTTCGAGTTCTGGTGAGATGTAGGGCTGCTCCAATGCTTCTCTGAGCATTCGTTCGTGAGTTTGTGAATCGATATCGAATGCAATTTGAACCGTTCGAAGAAGTGCTTCTTCCTCTTCATGTATCACTCCATCGACCAATGCTTGGCGCAACATCTCGAGATAGATTTCTTCAGGAGGGGGTGCATTGATTTCTCGACGTGCTTCATTGGATAAACGTCGAACTCGATCAGGATGCATTCCAAGGAAATCGACGACTTCATTGAGCAAAAGTTGTTCATCTTTGGTGATGCGGCCATCTTGCCAAGCCCTTGCAAACATACGGCGAACAAGCGCTTCTCCGGCCTGTGCATCCAGTGAAGCAGAGCCTTCTGGGTGGGACACTGGAGACATGACTGGTTCAGAATGAACTTTCATATGTTCATCAATGTGGGCGAGCGATTCGAGTGTATTCTTCGAACTCGTGAGCAGAGATTCCAACAACACTGTTGTTCCATCCGATTGTACTGGTACTGCTTTGATTCTATTCAGAATGGAGAGCGCTCGTTCACGCCCATCAGGTGTCAATGAGTAGACACGCCGTCGTTGTCGAGCACCGGGGACATGACGACTGGTTGTGTTGAGGAAGTTCTGCTCCTGCAAACGTTTCAACGTCCTTGGAACGTGTTTTCGTTGTACATGAACTGCTGCTGAGATACCTGCTTGGGTGAGTTCCATCGGAGCTTCCCAATTGTTTTCGGGCAGTTGGTTGTCGAGGAGGTGAAGCAATGTCCGCTCTTCAATGGTAAGTGTTCCTAAGAACCCGCTAACCATACTGCTCCCCATTTCGTTTGTCTTCATGGTAGTCCTTAGGACAATCGGTCATCGACGCAACAATATGTGGGTAACATGAGGGTCAATCATGGTGCGGCAGCGTCGAAAGTTCAAGCCTCGTGCGAGAACGACGCGCTCACTCGATTTGGATAACGTTGGTTCGGATGAAACACAAAAAATTCAACCACCTACAGCCTTTGGGAATCTGTGGAAAATCTTGCCACCACTTTCAACCCGTTTGTATGAGAAAAGCGCACTCGGGCATCGTCTCGAAGATGGTTCGATCGCATTAACCGCTTCAGAAGTTCTTTTTTGTCATTGGCATCGACACGTCCCACTACCTAATGCGTCATGGCTTGAATCAGAACTTGAGAAAAATCCACGCTTGATATACGAGGCGATTATATTGGACGTTGGCCGCAACGGTGGAGAAATGATTGTACCCTCCATTCACCGACCAAATTTGGAACACCTGTCTTGGGCTATCCGTTGGCACCGTGACCGGAATCATCTCAAGGACGACCACCAGTCTTCCGTTTCAATTGCAACCACACATGATGCTCTCGATTGGAACAACCTGCTCCTATGGTGCCGACAGTCCGAAGAAATGAACATCGAATCGGAGTTGTTTGTTATCGACGATGAATTGGATGTGACGATGTACAAAATCGATTTGATCAACCCAAGGGGAGATTTGGTCCCTTGGAATAATTTGAGAGAATCAGACAGGACCAATTTCCTAAGCCATTGGAACAACCGAACGCTCACGGAATCTGGAAGTTATGTTGGTTTTAATACAACATGGAATTGGCAGCAGATTGGTGTTGAGCACATGTCTGGAAGAGTTTTAAGAAAAGAAGAGGATTCTTTTATCGAACATATGATTGTAGAAAATGCGCCACCATCAGAAGAATCTCTCTTGATGAACGATCTCCTGAATCGTGGGTTGTTGCTCCGACCCGGGTTCAAGTATGGATGTCGTTGGAGAGTGTACGATGGTGATCTCAACGAATCGCATGCTCCATGGTTGATTCAACCACACAAAGAAGCAGCAACAACATGGGAAGGCGTATGTTTGAGTGTTCGACTTGCTGAAGGTGTTCACAAACAGTGGGTTTGTGCTATTCCAGAGGGAGATGCATGGAGGTACCTAAGGATTCAAAGATGGTCACCCGGTAAGAACTCCTCCGCTTCATGATGCTCCCTTTGCTCAGGCTCCTTCTGTGTAGACGTTCGTGCAAACAGAGAGGTAGCAAACCACACCGAGAAAATGAGGAAGAAGAGCGTAAGCACGAACGATTGATCACCAATCAAGGGAATCCTCTCGTCTTCAATCGCCTTGAGTTCAACATCGATTGTCCATGATTCACCGTTGAAGGATTGAAGATGAACAGTTCCCATAACATACATGTTGTCTTGTAGTAGTCCTTGTGGATCAATATTCAAAACAATGGTTCCATTGCCTTTCTCAATCTCTACAGTTGGTTCTGCTGTGGCGATGCGTGACAGAGGTCCTTCGATTTCAATTGTGTATTCTGCAGAGCCAATTCCTTCGCCTCTGTACGGTATGCTGAGTGTGCTTGATTCAACCACAGGTATTGTATCCTCTAAACGCATGCTGATTGGGAGAGGAATCGAGCCAAGTGTTGTGATGGAAGTTTGTACATCAAAGACATCATCTCCACATTGTATGGTGCCAGTGAACGTAGCTGTAGAGTCAATCATACCGGCCTCGCTAAATGTCCCATAGTGTTTCGAACCGATTGCTGAATCGTTTGTAAAGAATACTTGACGACCATCGCTACCATCGAGGGTACCCGAGCATGGTTCCGTTGAACCACTCGAAGTTTGTTCAAACACAAGTGAGCCTTCTTGGAGGAGTGTTGTGCCAAAGTCATTGAAATTGATACGCGTTGATGGCGAGCAATTTGTGGAATGAAATTCGAGATTCCATTGTCCATCTTCCTCAACAACTCGGACGTACCACGGAACGAGAATACCATCGTGGTCGCGTATGAGAATACCACGTTCACCAAATTCATCACCTGGTTGAAATAAATCACTCGCAACACCATCGTTAACACCGCGTAACTGTTCTTGGTTGCCATCTGCCTCAATCGTTTTGAGGTACGGTCTACGTTGGTCAATGTTCATCGCATTATGTGATGAATCGCCAGCTGCAAAGTCTTCGAAGAGAACGAGAACACCTTCGCCCGGCAACGATGCATCATATCCTTGTTGCACTCGCTTCTCAATCCAAATGAATTCATCAATGGACACCTGTATACGTATCCTATCGCCGCCATTGGTTCGATCCTCCAATGCAAGGACTGGACCAATGCAAGGACTAGGAGAATTCGATGGCCATTCCAAGGAAATTTCACGCGTTGCTCCGTGACCGATTGCAGCCATTGTGGGCCCAGTTGGGAGGGATGGGGTGTCACCTCCTCCATTCCAATTGCCGCTCGCCATGATGTCCCACACACCTATGCCTTTCCACGAGCCCGAGTACCCTGAATCATGAACAGGATAAAGGTCGTATGCTCCGAATTGGTGCATCATTTCGTGCAAAATCGTTCCAAATCCATTGATTCCATGCCGCATGGACGACATTGTGTAATGTTCAAACGTAACATCTCCATTTTTGATTGGCTCTGAGAACGATGTGAAATGTGACCAAATACGATTTGACGAACCAGAACCTTGTTCTTGAGCAAGTGTTGAATGGAGAATGAGGAATC
>DUJC01000080.1:5960-18125 GCA_013330015.1 Candidatus Poseidoniaceae archaeon
GACAACATGTTTTGCAAGTATGGCAGGTAAAAATTCAGTGCCATCACCATAATCACGGCCGTATTGTCCATCGTCACCGTAAGCTGAGAGCGGTTCTGGTGCGCGTATGATTTCATCGTGTATGGTGATGTTCACAATCACCTCTTGACCTAGAGCCTGAGTAAAATACTCTCCAGAATAGTCCTGAAATTCAGATTCGATTTGTGATTTCGCATCATTGTTCAATTGATTCGATTCAAAATCAACGAGAACCACAAACCACGATTCATTTGTTTGCAAACCAACCAGTGGTGCGGATGTATCGGTTTGGCTTGATACATCGATTTGGAACAGGTCATTGATCTCGTTTGAGTATATTTGGGAGGCGATGGCAAGAACCAAGCAGAGGACCATTCCAATGGCTTGCCACGTTTTGCCCATGCCCGACTGACTTCATCGGTTCGTTTCAAGTGTTGGGTGTCTTGTTGGGATTAAGGATAGTGTTTTGTATGCTCAGGATACTTTCATCATCGCTTCTTTGGAGGAACCACAAGGCACACTTGGCAGATTTCATTGCTAAAATGAATGACGGCGGAAATTCAGATTCTTCGCAACCGAACAGAACGATATCGGTTATCCGATAATGAATAATGGTATCAACAAGTCGTTCCCGTTCTTCCATGCTTGTTGAGAGCGACTTAAAACGCATCAGTGCTGTGTGTTCAGGGATATTGAGGTGTGGTAATTCATCGCCGCTACTTGTATTTCCGACATAGAGTATGATGCGCCTTCGACCCTCATGGTCAAACATTGGCTCCAGAGACAAGGCCTGACCTGATAACCGGACGCTTCTTCGAATGGAATGTTCCAAAATAACTAGCATACCACTTAACATGAGGATGTTGGTTCCATTCCAGCGGCCTGGAAGAGATAGAAGTAAAACAACACCACCAATTCCAAGAATTCGTGATCTCCACCAATCTTGATTGTTCTTTGTGATGAGGCCTAATGATCCCGCAGTTATTGTTGCAAATGCGAGAACATATGTCATCAATAAAGACCAAAATATAGCAAGGACAAATTTAAACAACGCAACTGCATCATAACGTTCCGTTAACCCGATGTTCTGATGTATCCCATTTCCAAGTGAATACAGCATCGGGATAAGAGAATAAAACAGAACGAAAAGTGTGAGATATCCCAGAAATGAGGAACGAATCATCCAATTTTTTAGCATCTTGCCTTCATTTTTTGTTAAACCCGGTTGTGCAAAGTTATACATTGAACGAAGCCCAAATGGGAGTACGATAAGAATTGACAAAAATACTGCACTAAGCCATCGCACTACGCTCCAAGATGCTGGTTCGTAGAGCGCAAGGCATGATGTATCATTGCACGGATTGAGATGAATCATTAGGACTTTCAAAATACCATCAATCTTGAACATAAAACCAAATGTGAGGATAGCGATGAAAACAAATCCAGTTGTTGCTTTTTGTGTTAAGGTATCAAAATGAACCTGAATTGGAAGAGATGAATCTCGCTCAAGTTGCAATCCGTTGCCAATCCTCAAAGGACTCCCTCACACCAAATCGTGGTGCTCAGGATCTGCACGTGCTTGTACGATGGTTCGATAAACACCAAACATACCCCAAAGTGTAAGCATTCCGAGAACAAGGACATAACCCCAAGGTTGACCATCGTCGACGGCCCATCCAAAGGCAAGAAGTACACCGAGCGATAAGGCACCCCGTCGAATACCTTGAGGGACTGCGAGTCGCATATCCAAATGCTTCGGGCCTCCACCAAATCGACGTTCGTAGAACTCGCCTTGAACAACAGCACCGATGAGTATAATTGACAGTGTTGTCCAGTAGAAGAGGTTACCATTCGAAAAGAAGTTGTCAGCAATTTCTGCTTGTCGCTTTGCTTCAAGTGCTTCAGGGTCTTCTTCGGCAACAAAGAGTGATTCAAAGTCACCAACACTGATGGTCCGTAATGCGAGATTCTCTTCATCATCGTTGGTCATCGTTTCTGGTGAAGAGATGAAGAACGACAAAAGGTTCCAGTTGTCACCCTCATTTGCTCCGTTCAAACCATCGACTGCGTTACCAGCGAGTGAAAATGATACATCCCCGACATCTGTTGATGGTGCAGTCCAAGTGACAACCCAATCATTGCTTGGAGCCGTTTGTGATACTGCTCCTGGTTCAGAGCCATCTGTGTCGGTAACAATTTGTGTGCCTTCTCCAGCAGTGAACGTTCCTAGTCCGTAGTCACTGAGCAAGAAACCTCCGTTGTCATACGATGCATGTTGCAGGTTGATGGTGAATTCATACGATTCTCCAAGAGAGTATGCACGTGGGACGCCTGAAATTGATACGACGACATCGTTGGATGGAACACCATCACCATGACATGTGCATCCAGTTTCGACGGTCAATCCACCGTTGATTGGATTGATCCATGGAGGGCCGTTTGGGTTGGCGACGACCGGTGCAAGCAGGCAAATTGAAAGCAACAAAATGAGAAGTGCCCTCGACCTCATGATATCCTCTCTGATTTGGCCACTTCAATTCATCCTTTCAACGTTCCTTCAGGACCATGGAATCAAGACTCTTTGATGGCGTTGTTGAGTCCGGTCATCATGGCTTTACCGTCGCCAAACAGCATCATGGTTTTGTCCATGTAGAACAGGTCGTTGTCGACACCTGCATAACCGACAGAGAGCGACCTCTTGACGATAACAACAGTTCGAGCGGCATCTGCATCGATGATTGGCATCCCAGCGAGAGGGCCTTCTCCACTGCGTGCAGCAGGGTTGGTCGTATCGTTTGCACCGATGACGAGAGCAACGTCGCAATCAGGGAATTCGGGGTTGATTTCATCCATTTCGATGAGCTGTTCGTACGGTACATTTGCTTCTGCTAAGAGCACATTCATGTGACCAGGCATTCGACCGGCTACAGGGTGAATGGCGTACTTGACTTCTGTGTCGTACTTTTCAGCGATGAGGTCAGCAAATTCCTTAACCTGGTGTTGGCATTGTGACACAGCCATTCCGTAACCTGGGACAATGATGACCTTCTGTGCTCCGTCAAGCATCATAGCAACTTCGTCAGGGTCAGATCCGACCTTTGTACGTGTCAGGGATTCCTTTTCACCGCTACCACCAAAGGACTTGAACAGAACATCAGGAAGGGTTCGGTTCATCGCCTTGCACATGATAAATGTGAGAATGAGCCCAGATGCGCCGACCAATGAACCTGCTACGATGAGGACAGAATTTCCGATGATGAATCCTGTAAAGGCAGCTGCAATTCCAGAGAGTGAGTTGAGGAGGGATACAACAACAGGCATATCCGCTCCCCCGATTGGGAGGACGAGGACAATGCCAAGCAGGGCTGAAATGCCAATGATTCCCCAGAGGTAATTCTCATCGGTTGGTGCATCGATGCTGAGATAGATGAGAACAGCAACACCAACGACCATCAATACTTTCACTGGGTTGAGCCAAACAGGACCCCATGTCGGCGTTTTAATCCACTTTCCAAAGATACTCACACCTCCCTTTAGTTTGAACATAGCAAGAAGAGAACCGGTGAGTGTCATCCATCCGACGAGAGCTGACAAACCAGCAGCCACCATGATGACGGTAATCTCAAGTTGGTTGGTTGGCACGTTGGAAGGATCTTCCATGTATCTCCATACTTCAGAAAGAGCAACGAGTGCAGATGCAGCTCCACCAAATCCGTTGAAGAGAGCGACGAGTTCTGGCATACCGGTCATTTCGACACGTATGGCCATCCACAGTCCAATGAGCGAACCGATGACAAGTCCTGCACCGATGAGTACCCACTCAATTCCATCGCCAAGACCCATTTGAAGGATGGTCGTTACAACAGCAACAAGCATACCCAGAGCACCGAGTTGATTTCCAAATGGTGCGGTTCTCGGATGTCCAAGTTTCTTGAGACCGAAGATGAATAAGGCCGCAGACAAGAGATAGCCGAGTGATATCCAATCTTCCATCTCAGGCACCTCCTCGCTTCTTACCAGCGATCATGTTGAGCATACGATTCGTCACAGCAAATCCTCCAACAACGTTGATCATGGCAAGAACAACTGCAACAAATGCAAGGATGCCTGAAACAGCAGTAGCGCCACCATCGTACGCTACATTTGCACCGATGAGAGCCCCGATGATCGAGATACCTGAAATGGCGTTTGCGCCACTCATCAACGGAGTGTGAAGTGTTGCAGGAACTTTTGTGATGAGTTCAAATCCAAGGAAAATAGCGAGTACGAACAGTGTAATGTTTCCAATCAAAAATTCCGGGGTCATTCGAGGGCACCTCCCAATCGGGTCTGCTTTGGATGCATTTCTCCGTTCTGACAGATGAGAACGCCTCCCATACCGTTGACATAGAAGTCGCTGCCTTCAGGAGCACCGACCAGAATATCGTCTTCTTCGGAGATGACGATGGTTCCGTCATCGACGAGTGAAGTAATGAACGTTGTGAGGTTGTTTGAATACAGCATGCTTGCAGTTGTGGCGATTGTACCTGGTAGGTTTGAGGTTCCAACGACTATAACTCCATTCTCAGTCGTGATGACTTCACCTGCAACTGTATCTTCGCAGTTTCCGCCCACATCAGCATTCATATCGACAACAACTGCTCCAGATTTGAATTCCTTTACTGCACTCGACGGAACAGTAATTGGTGCCGGACGGCCAAAGATTCGTGCCGTCGTGACAATAATATCTGCATCCGATGCAACTCCACATACTGTGTCGTTGACCTTTTGGATAAACTCAGGAGTAAGCGGCTTTGCATAACCAGCTTCATCCTCAAAATCGTCCATGCCATCAACTTCGATGAATCGACCACCAACAGATTCGATTTGTTCTGCTGCTGATTTCCGTACGTCGGATGCATAAACGACAGCACCCAGTCGCTTTGCTGTGGCAATGGCTTGCAAACCAGCAACACCGGAACCCATTATCACTACTTTTGCTGGACGTACTGTTCCTGCTGAGGTTGTCATCATAGGAATGCCCTTTGGAACATGGGCTGCACCGAGTAAAACCGCCTTGTACCCTGCAAGGTTGTCTTGACTTGAGTTCACATCCATTGATTGTGCTCTGCTCAGACGTCGTGGAATCATGTCCATTGAAAGGAGTGTTATGTTGGAAGCAAGACAGTCTTTCACGTATTGTGGATTGCGGAATGGATCCGATACACAAGCGAGATTTGTGCCTTCTTTCATTCCTTCAACGCCTGGGAAACGAATGGTAATGATGTTTTCACAAGCGAGAGCATCGTTGCGTGTACCAACGGTGGCACCCGCTGCTTCGTAATCTGCATCGTGATAGTTCGCTGCAGTCCCTGCACCGGCTTCAATCACTACTTCAAAACCCGCTTTTTGGAGCTTCTTGAGACTTGTTGGAACGATTGCGACACGTGTCTCTCCTTCTGGTTCTTTGAGCACTCCTAACTTCATACGAACACCGTTGTTTTTTGCGAACCTTAGGGGGTTCTTCAATACCACCCTCGGACTCCATGAAATGGGACACACGCATACCCTCTTGATTAAAAGCATCCGGCTTTGACCAGCAACTGGCGAGTTACTATGTCAAGAGGGAGTCGAAAGATTGCTGTTATCGGAGCAGGGAACGTAGGTGCAACATGTGCATTTGTTCTTGCAAACATGAAGATTGCAGATGTTATACTATTGGATATTTACGAAGGATTTGCGAAAGGGAAAGCACTCGATATGAGTCAAAATGCGAATGTCTTGAACTACAATGGAACCATCACTGGTACGTCAAATTATGAGGATATTGCTGGTGCTGATGTCGTCGTCGTAACGAGTGGTTTCCCACGTCAACCAGGTATGACTCGGGAAGATTTGATTGGAAAGAATGCAGAGATTGTTGCTCAAGTTGGTGCAGGGATCCGTGACCACGCACCTGATTCAGTTGTCATTGTCGTCACAAACCCACTGGACTTGATGACCTACCACATGCAGAAAGTGACTGGTTTCCCTGCGAACCGAGTCATCGGACAAGCAGGTGTCCTTGATAGCGCACGAATGGCTCACTTCATTGCGCTCGAACTCAATTGTGCTGAAGAAGATGTGAGTCCGATGGTTCTTGGCGGTCATGGTGATACGATGGTTCCGCTCCCACGATACACAACGGTTGGAGGTATTCCAATTACGCAACTCATGTCACAGGAACGAATCGATGCTATATCTGCTCGAACTGCAGGCGGTGGTGGAGAGATTGTGAAACTGCTTGAGCGAGGTTCAGCCTTCTATGCGCCAGGGTCGGCAGCGGCAATTATGGCAGAATCCGTCCTCAACAACCGACGTCGCCTCCTACCTGCTTCATGTCTCATGACAGGACAATACGGTCTTGATGATGTCTACATTGGTGTGCCATGCATTCTCGGGTCGAACGGTGTTGAGGATATTTTTGAGCTGGAATTGACCGATGACGAACTTAACTCGTTGCAAACGTCTGGCAACTTCTACAAGTCACAATTGGTTGATATCTTAGGATACAACTGATTCCCTTTGTTGGGTATGCTTGATGCCAAATAAATAACGCGTGACAACAGTACGCCGAACTGCTTCAAAGATAAGCCAACAGCCGGCTGTAACAAAGATGCAGCTGAGTATGACCGAAGGAATTCCCGTGAAACCAAATTCTTTAGCAAATTTTAGTCCAGCGAATGTGAGCGGCATATGGACGATGTAAAATGGATACACGCCCTGATTGAGATAAGCAAGAAATGCACTGTTCTTGTTGAGGAGATGGGCTCCCCATGCAAAAACTGTGAGACACCAGAACCATGCGTGAAAACTGTGTATGAAACAACCAAGAATGGTCATTTGATTATGGAGAACATCGTTTTCGATCCATCCACCGTCCATGTAAGGAATTCCATCCTTGTGTTGTTGAAGGCGAATGAGTACAAATGCAACTGTTAGTGCCATGGTGAGGGCTGTTATGAGATTCCTATTTCTGCCCAGAAATTCGTAATACAGGTCTTTCGAAACAATGCATATGTATCCAAAAATGAAGAACACAAGATACCATATCCATTCGTAACCAATTCCAATGAAGCCCGGGAACCAAGGCTTGAACATCAATTCTGTTAATGAGAGTATCAGTGGGAATAGAAGGAAGATTCCGAATCCTCCTTTCAACGTAAATGTGGACTGAAACAAATGGGTGAGTCTTCCATCTGAATTCTTCTGTACCATGTGGAAGATTGGAATACAAAGTACGGAGTAGAGAAAGAGATTCCAAAGAAACCACAAATGGCCCAGTGCTATAATTTTCCCAAACAATGGGACCCAGAAAAGAAACGAAGTGAACAGAACATGGGCGAAGAAGGCTATGAGCGTATCAACGAATGTATTCCCTTTAAGATCAACATCTCCGGTGATGATTCCGCCAACGAATCCAACTGTCCACATTCCAAAGAACATCGGTACTAGCAATCTTTGAAGTCGTTCGAAAAAGAAGGTTTTCCAACTTCTTCTCTTGAATGCGAAGGCAGTACCCATCCCTGAAATCATGAAGAGAGCGGCTAACCTCCATTGATGCATCCAATGAAGAAACATGCTTGTTGGGTCGACGGAATCGTATGTGTAATCGTTCCCTTCTTCAGCCACTTCTTTTCGGTCGTCCGGATCATCTGAGATATTCGGATTGATCCCTTCACCATAGGTTGACCAATATACGCCAATTGCTACGTGGAACGGGATAAGGAGCCCGAAGAGAATCACGCGCAACCAATCGATATCGTATCGACGTTCAGGCTTTTCAGCGAGATTCTCCACGCTTCTTCGAAGGTTGCTGATGTTATATCGTTATGGGGGCACACGTCGAATGGCAAGGGCATATTCATTGCCGACGCTCGTAGCATCTTCAGCATCGATTTGAACTTGTACAAGCTGCTTGCCCATTTTCCCTCGACTCCTCATTCGCGTGAGAATTTCCTGTCCAATGTAGCAACCTTTGGCCTCATGGACAAGATGTTCCAAGCCACAATTGAATGGATGCACATCTGAAGTGATTTCATGTTGCTGATATGGGATAATGTTCTTGGTTCTGTATTCCGTAAATTGTTCAAAAGTCATCGATTCCTTCAATGAATTTTTGACCGATGTTACAAGTATCCAACCCAAGTATGAACGGGTCACAGTTATCCCGGATTGTGAGGGATAGTTTTCAGTGCTCAGGTAAACATTGTTGAGTGTGGTTATATCGCGAATCGTAACGTTCTGTTGCAATACTCTGAGTTGGAGGTGGTCGAGAACCTTGTCTTTGTACGGCTCATAGCCAACCACAGCAAGATTGTCCCCCACTTCTATGACATCAACGACATCAATGATTTTTGCTTTGGTAGTTGTTAGTACAGTACTACAGGACGTTTCGACTTTGTTTGTGGACAGACCGTCAAGGAATGTGTATCGATCTTGACCTGAAATGAGCAATACGTATGCATCGAGTTTGATGATGCCCATGGTTGTTCCTCAAGCAAAGGATTCGCCACAACCACAAGAACTTGAAGCGTTCGGATTGTTGATTTTGAATCCACCACCCATAAGACGGTCGACATAATCCACTTCAATTCCATCGAGAAGATGCGATGAAGCGTTTGGAACGAGCACTCTGAACCCAGAGACTACGAGTTCTTGACAGTCGATATCGGTTGATTCGACAATCTGTAGGTCGTACATGTATCCTGAACAGCCACCCGAAAGGACGCCGACCAATAGAGCGTGACTTCGATCTTCACCAAAGGCGTCGTTAAGCATTTCAACTGCCTTTTCCGTTAATGTCAATGAAACATCAACGACCTTCGGTTGGATGATTTCGATTGTAGGCGCAGTTTCACACGTTCCGCAGTCCATGTATAGCCCAACCATCGGTCCATTATGAATCTGACTTCGTTTTATCGACGCATGAGTTTCTTCTTGCGTTCTTTCTCAAGAATGGTACAACGACGGATTTGTTCCTTTGCTCGTTTTGCTTCCTCATCCGAAAGACCACGTGGAATCGATTGTTCGTAACACTTGATAGCATCGGGGAATCGTTCCATCTCCGCATATGCAGTTCCCATGTTGTAGAGAGTTTGTCCTCGCACGTTGGAAGGATCAATCATCATCGCTTTGTGATATGATTCTACACAAGCTGGGTACTCTTCCAAAAAGTAGTAAGCATTACCACGTCCATTTAGTATTCGTATAACCATCTGGTTGTCATGTGCAAACGATGGTAATGCTCGATCGAACGATGACAGAGCCTCTCGATATTTTCCATCTTCCATCAGCTGGATACCCTGGTTGTACCACGATATATCTTGATTGGCTACTGAACTTGAATTGGCTGATACGATTGGATTCGTTTGAACCATTGCTGTAGCATCAAGGGCAGCTTTGGCAAGGTCAACCTCGACATTGACTTCTTCAGCAACCGTTTTTCTCACTGGTTCAACCGGGGTGAGGAGAAGATTGTTTGCTGCACTTGTCGCTTGTTCTTCAACCGCAGTTTGCTGCAGAATTGGTTCTGGCTCAACTGGTTCTGCAATCAACGCTGGCGGCTCAGGTGCGACAGGAGGAGGTGTCGCTGTCGGTGGAGGAGGAGGCGTCTCAAAGTGCTGTTGAGAAACCGTCTCAATTTCTAGTTGTGGCGGCGATTCCAAATCACGAGCTTTCGTGTGGCAACGCTGAGCTGTTTCAAGATCTCCAGCGGCTTCAAGCGACTTCGCAAGTCCTCTCCACAGCGATGGATTCTCTTTGTCATGTTGGATAAGTTCCTTCCAAACGGTTACAGCTTCAATGTTTTCTCCTTGGAGGGTTAGTGCTCGGGCTCGATCAACAGAAGCACCCGGACTGAGTAAATCCAATGCATACTGTGCAAGTTGGGGCGCTTCGGGCATTGTTGGAGGAATGCCGGTGATGTATTCGAGAACCTCAACTTCGGTCTCTCCGCACTGAAGAAGGGTCTGTATGATTTCGTTCCGAAGGTCGGTGTCGTCTTGATACTCAAGAATCTGCATACCCTGTGACAAAACGGTCCCAACGTCATTTTCTGACTTCGCAAAGTCAATCAATTTTTGACGTGCTTTGACGTGACGTGCGTCAATTTCGACCGTCTTTTCGAATGCTTCCTTGGCACCGGTTTGATTTTCATTCCGTGCATAGAGGCTACCAAGATTGTACCATCCGGATGCCACGGTGTCATCGAGTTTTGTTGCATGTTCCAATGCAGCAATGGCATGTGTGTCAAGTTCCATTCGAGCCATTGCTCCACCAGCAATACGCCATGCACCAGCATGTTGTGCGCCGATGGTTTTCAGATGTGGTTTTAACAGCGCGAGAGCCTTCTTTGGCTCGCCTTGACGAATGAGTTCCGTAGCTTCATCTGTGAGCCTATCCAAATTGATTTCATCCGTCACTGGACGTTCTTGGATCTCTGCTTCGATGGTTTCCTCGATTTGTTCCTCAACAATTTGTGTTGCTGCTACGATCCCAGCAGCGCTCTTTAGTTCCTCTTTGTCGAGGTGGCCGTCACCGTCGAGATCATGATGTGCAGCTTCTGCAAGAATGGCTTCTGCATCTTCGACTCCGGTTTCTTCCATAACAACGTTGAGCGTTGATTCTTGGTGGGTAGCTTTTGTAACAGTTGTTTCAATTTCATCCGGAACTTCCTCAACAGGTGCGCTTTTTGTCCGATTGAGTACATCGGTAAGGCTTGGGTGTCCTGGGAAGAATTCGAGACCTCGTCTTGCCATCGCTGCTGCTCCTGCATCGTCACCAATTCGATCGAGCAAAATAGCCAAATTTGCTGTTGCTGGAGCATGGTCGGGATTGAGATCGAGACAAATTTGGAATGCCTGTCGTGCACCACGAGCATCCTGTTGTGCTTCGAGAAGGACACCACGGTTGAACCAGGCCATATCGCTTGATGGATCTAGAGCGATTGCTTTGTTGAAGGCAACAAGTGCTTCTTGCGGTGCATTTGACCGTGATTTGTATTCTCCTTCTTCGATAAGTGACTGAACTTGCTCCTCTACCGTCAATTCCTCTCCAGATGGAATTTCGCTTGGCATCTCTTGCTCTGCCTCTACAACCATTTCTGATTGTGCTTCTGGTTCAGGTTCAACCTCATCAGACTGGACCATAGAACCAAGTCCGGCTGAGCGCAAAGCATCCGCCATGTCGTTCATCAGTGCACTCGACATCTCTTCGTCCTCAGCACGCATAGGCTTGTCCCGTTCTTTGGCAAGACTGTTATGGTATAAGCATAGTTGCTTCTTGGCCAAGAAAAATCAATGGATTCATCTATTGCCTGCACTTCGAAAAAACATGGCGGACACCCCTCTCAAAATCATGGGCCTTTCTGGTTCAATTGGACGACAATCAAAGAATGGTATGCTGGTCGACCTGGCCTTGCAAAAAGCAGCAGATATGGGTGCAGAAACTCATTTTTGGGATCTGCAGGAGAAACCATTGCCATTGGTAGGCGAAGAGGGATGTTGGTCAAATCCAATCGTCAAGGAATTCCAGGAAATGGCTTCTTCCTATGATGCATTCCTTGTCTCTTCGCCAGAATACCACGGAACAATGTCTGGTGTCATGAAGAACACCTTCGACTGGGTTTACGACCAACATGTTGGTGGCAAGGTGTTTGGATTAATGTCAACACTTGGAGGCATGTCCAATTCGAACACGCTGAATCACATGCGCATCATGTTGCGATGGCTCCATGCGAATCCTGTCTCTCAACAACTTGCGGTTGGACACGTCAAAGAAGCCTTTACCGAAGATGGAGGTTTGGCTGATTCTGACATGGATCAAAGACTTCAGTCCCTCGTTGAATCTGTCATGAAGACGGCAACAATGTACCGCGACTCGTGATGATATGAACATCAATCGACCTTCTTTTGAGGATTCGTTCGGCGGTACGTATCTTCTCGTCGAACCTGGTTCCTTCAACATTGGGGATGAAGTCGGGTCAGGACACCCAAATGAGCAACCGATTGTCTCAGTTGAAATTTCAGAACCATTTTTCTTTGGAGTTCGTCCAGTAACCCAAGTTCATTGGACTGCATTTATGAACAACAATCCATCAAAATTTCAGGAAGGTTGGAGTGCTGGTCT
>DUJC01000080.1:18514-18759 GCA_013330015.1 Candidatus Poseidoniaceae archaeon
CTCAACAACGAGCAAAAGGAGTACATCGGATTCAAAGGATACTGGAGACTTCCATCTGAATCCGAGTGGGAGTATGTTTCGAAAGCAGGAACCAACTCGCGATGGTCTTTTGGCAACAAAGACTCAGAACTTGACGCACATGGTTGGCATGCTGGGAACAGTGGTGCAACAACCAGAGAAGTTGGCTCGAAGAAAGCTAATCCATGGGGTTTCTACGATATGCACGGTCTTGTTCATGAGATGAC
>DUJC01000096.1 GCA_013330015.1 Candidatus Poseidoniaceae archaeon
CGAAAACTTTCAAACTGGGAACGAGTCGAATATCTTGAATTGAACCGTGAATTGGATTTCTTCTATTTGCCACCTGATTGGGGCGGTGATCCGACTGATCCTTCCCTCATGATGCACGAAACCACACACGTCGTTCGAGCAACAGACGCATGGCACCGGGCCATCATCGATGTCAATGGAAATGTACAGTTTGAAACGGACAATGCGTTTACCGAATGGGACGGAGATGGCACCGCTGTTGTCGACCTCGATACTGGTGTTGATGCAGGCCACCCAGACTTCGATTACCTTGAACCTTGGACAGGTGAGAAAGTCATCTACTCTGCAAAATGGAATGGCGTTTGGACAGAAACCCGAAACTCGGACACATCCTCTGGACACGGAACACACGTGGGTGGAACCATTGCAGGAAATGGTGATGCATCTGCTGGTCGGAGAGCAGGTGTTGCGAAGGGCGGACAAATGGTCGCATTAGGGACGGGGGATGGCGCATCGATATTTGCTGCAGAACAAGGTCTCGAGTGGACGTTTGAACACTCAATTCCATCGCAAAACCCGTACCATATTCGTGTTGTATCGAATTCATGGGGCACAGACGGTGATTACGATCCGAACGGCGCTATCGCTACAATCACTGACAGACTCACCTTCGAAAATGGTGTTGCCGTTATCTTCGCCGCTTCCAATTCAGGTGGCTCCGGTGGTGGAGGCGAATGTGGTGGAGATTTGCGAACAAATGTCTACGCCAACACGCCTTCCGCCATCTCCGTTGCTGCTCTAACACATGACGGAACCCAGGTCACCTCGTTTTCCTCAAGAGGTTGTATGAATCAACAGCATACGTGGCCCGATGTAGGTGCTCCAGGACGTGACATTTGGGCGACAGCCCCTCGTGGCACCGCCATCGATGCAAGCACTCGGACGCAAGGTGACCTGTACTACATGGCTATCTCTGGTACGTCCATGGCGACCCCCCACGTTGGCGGCATGGCCGGAGTCATTCTCGATATCGCTCCATCCTTGGGTGTCGCAGATTATCATCGTGAAGACCACGATGAAGGCGATAGTCTGGTCGGTGGAGAGGGCACTGCTGCATACGGGCAATTCGACGATTGGGATACAGCCAACTATTCGCGTGTTCACGAACTCGAATTAATCCTCGAATTAACGGCTCGCTACGAAGGAATGGACAATGCATGCGAAGACGGTAATGACGAAGATTCATGCAACGATATTCCTGAAGAATGTTATCGCTCGGCAACTGGTGAATGCCACGATTGGAGAATTGGTCATGGATTAACCGATGTTGATGCAGCTATCGCTTTGGCACGAACGCTTCAACTCATGCGCGACCAGGATGGCGACGGTTTTGTTGATCACCCAGAATACACAGTTTGGGATGCATGGGCCATTTACGAATCCATGATGGTTGAAGCATCCATCCCTGTCAATACAGACCGAGTGAGTCATAGTTGGAAGGGCGATTGGAATCATTTCAACAACGGTGCTACTGGTGCTGTGTATTACACCGAAGATTCTCATTACGTTTGGATTCCAAATGGTACAACGCAAATGGAGGCTCGCTTCGTTCCAACAGAATTTGATTTGGATACTGCACAAGGCGGTGCTCTGCAACTTGAAATCGATCTTGGAGAAGATGGAAGCAACGACGCACAAGGAGCGTGCACACGTGTCTCGGATGCTTGGATTTGCGATCTCGATGTTGAATCATCGCACTGGAACGCATGGGCACATTTCGATGTCACCGGTCAAGCATTCACGTTCCTAGGTATCCTCAACGATCCTGAGTTCTTTGAATCTCGAATTCCCTACACGGTGGATGTTACACTCACGTTGGATTTGAGTCAACCTGTCGACATTTCCATCGAGCAACGACCTGATTTCTACTCAGACCTCGATCCTGCCTCTCCATCGGATGCGTACGATTCGGAGTACGATGGTATGCTCACTTTCACTCGACCAGTGTACGACCAACAAGCCGTTGCAGCAATGATTCAACCGAAGGAAGTTGTCACAGACGATGGCGAGGTAGGCTTCTTCTCCGCTCTAGGAGATTTGTTTTCTGATTACTTCGGGGCTGCAAGTTTCTTCTTCTTGTTCGTTCTTTTGAGTGCCCTTGGAATTGGGTATCTCGTGCGCTCGAGCCGAATTGATGATACCAAAATGTTGGTCTCTACATCCGTAGATGCTGAACTTATTGAAGATTAGAGGGGGTTCTGTGGTGCTTCTTTTGGAGCACTACTCGGCATCGATTCAAGGTCTTCGAACGTCAGTTGTCCTGTGTGAATTTCTTCAATTTCCTGAAGCCGCTCTGCCATCGGCTTCCGAACAATAAATTCGATGCGCCCTTTGCTTCGTGTCAAATCGTAGGAAAGCGGGTCAAGTGCTTCGATGACCTGTTGTTCGAACGATCGTTGGACTTTTCGTCCTCTCCATATTGAATACCCCCATTGATATGCAATCCCCACGATGGCCGCACCGTAGAGGATGGCAAGGAAGGTTGCAGCAAACAAGGCGGCATTTCCTCCACGTGCTTCCTCAAGCAAATCTCGGCCAAGAAGGAAAATCAAACCAACACCGACCAAAGGTTTGAGCAACGATTCTACCCACTGATCAATCGGTATGAGCCGACCTTTGGAAGGGTCAACAAAGACAAGGTCTGTTTCAAACGCTGTTGATAGTACACCGACCAGTGCCAACAGTGCGATGTACAACAAGGAGGAGAGAATTATTTCTGTTCCAAAGTTCTCCAACTTGAAGATCCAATGGACAATCAAATAGGCGAACAATCCCAAAAATACACCGCGTGGTACTCTGTGAAAGTGCTCGATATGCTGTGAAAATTCAGTGTAATTTCGCTCTTGTGCAGGATTGCCACGGTGAGCTTGCGGGATGTGGATGATTTGCCAGTGCATCGTTCGCTCAACGAGGCTCATGATTCGGATTAAGATGCGACGCCTGATTAGGACAAATTCAACCAAAAGAATCACAGGGAGACCAACCAGCATGACTGGAAGGGCTACGATGAATGCGAGTGGAAAAATAATCAGCGCTGGAAGGATAAGGAAATGGGAAATCGATAACGGATTCAATATGTCTGCCTCAATCAATCGTTGTCGTGATGGAGTAATTCTCAAGCTTCGAGCAACATCGTTCAGTGAATGTCTGTAACTTTCCAATTGTCTGCCAGAGTCAATGATTTGTCGTACGTTTGTTCGGTATTCGGATTCTTCGTGACTTCCACCGATCCAATATTGCCACATAAAGCGGAGTGGTATTGCTGTCAAAACAGGCACAGAGAGGATGCCTAAAGCCCAGATAAGTGATTGGATATCAACCTCTGCTGCCATAGGCTCACTGGACCATCCCAGTTTTCTCCTTCCTATGAATCCATTGTGAAAAAATCGAAGCGAACCCAATGTTCTAACACCTCTTCGATAAGCATCAACCATGCGAAGAGTAGCCGTAACCGACGGTATGGCGCAAGAGGCCGTCAAGAAACTCGAAAGTGCTGGTTGCGAGGTTGTTCAGGATTTCATCGAACACGATCAACTGGTTGATGGGGCATTGGCTGATTTCGATGCAATCATTGTTCGCAGTGCAACCAAACTGACGAAAGAGATGTTGGACGCAAGTCAACCTCGGTTGAAGGTGGTTGCACGTGCAGGCGTCGGTGTCGATAACATCGACCTTGACGCAGCCTCTCGTCTAGGCCTGCCGGTCGTCAACGCACCTCGTGCGAGTACCCAGAGCGTCGTGGAACTCACCGTTGGACATTTGCTGTCTTCGCTTCGATTCATCCCACGTGCCGATCGATTATTACGTGATGGTGTATGGGCAAAAAAGGAACTTAAAGGAACAGAACTCTACGGAAAAAGGCTCGGCCTCGTTGGTTTCGGAAGGATTGCACAAGGTGTTGCAAACGTCGCTCAGGCGTTTGGAATGGAGGTTCATTCTTACGATCCCTATCTTCCACTTGCCATCGCAAAGAAGGCAGGTGTGACGATGCACAAGAACGTCGACAATCTCTTCAAAACATGCACGCATATCTCCATTCACTGCAACTTGACTGATGAAACACATCATCTTGTCAATCAAAAGCGCATCAGGATGATGCCCGGCGTCGATCCGTTCAATCTCAAATGTGGCAATCATGTCGTCAACTGCGCCCGAGGAGGTATCGTTGATGAAGATGCAGCTTTTGAAGCACTTGAATCTGGACAATTGTTGTCCTTGGCCCTTGACGTCTTCGAACACGAGCCAGTTGATTCCACATCTCCTCTTCTTCAACATCCAAATTTCCATGGTACGCCTCATATCGGTGCTGCTACCATCGAAGCACAGCGACGTGTAGGGCTTGATATCGTCGATGCCGTTCTCACTGTTTTGGATGGTGGCATGGCCGAAACCACTGTCAATCGAAGCGATCTTTCCTGACCATTTTCACTTTTCAGAAGGGGTTCGCACAACGCTTCACTAGCGTTCGTCGTTCCAACACTATGGGACGAACTGTACCAACTTGGCGAGGACGCGTTGAACAAGAGATCGAAATTCTCGTACCGTACCGGCGTGCACTATCGCATGAGGATCGCTGTCGTTTTGATGCGATGCTCCATGATGTTCGAATGCGTCGAGCAGCAGGCGGCATGCTTCCTGCGCACGAGGCGTGGAGGCCGATGCTCTTGTCGATGATTCTCGGCGCTCATGAACGAATTCAAGCGCTTGAACAGTGTGTTACGTCTCTTCAACAACACATTTTGTCTTTGGGTGGAGACGAGCATGAGCAGCACTAGTGGCTGGATTTTGGACGCCCATCTTTGCTCAGCACAACTCGAAATGCTGGTATGGATTGTGACTGAGCAAGGCTCCGTTGTTTCATTTCGTGAGCCTTGGCATCCTACACTTCATGTCGCCGGAAGTTCATCAGATCTCGAGCACCTCGTCGAATGGTTGTCGCAGCCAGAACTCTGGATTCGATACGGTCTGCAACGTTATGCCTTCGAGAGAAAGCGACCCGAATTGGGTTCCTTCGATACGGAACGTATGCTTGCACTTACGCTTGAATCGTGTGCTACATTACGCGCTCTCGCCGAACACATCGATGCGCGTGGTGAGCATGTTCGATACAACCTCTATTCCGTAGATGTTCGAGCTGAACAGCAATATCTCACTTCAAAGCGATTGACCATTGGTTCACCTGTGTCTCTCGAAAACAACCACCTTTCGCTCTTGGAAAGAGACGTTCAACGACGTGACTGGCGATGTTGTCGACTTGAGGTTGTTCTCGAGGAGGTTGGTCAAGGAGAAACCCTGTGTCGCCAGCCAACACGTGTTCTCGTTACACCATGCGATACGTCTGGCAACGTCACAGGGCCACAAGCTGCTTTTTTTCTGCAGCAATCCTCATCTCTCCAACAATTGGAACAGTGGTTTCGAAAGTATGATCCGGATCTTGTGCTGTCGTTGCGTGGCAATACCGAAGGCTTTCCACATCTGTTGCGTTACGTTGAAGCCAAACATACAGCGATCTGTCTTGGACGAAACCAGACTCCTCTGAGACAGATTGGTCAAACGAGGATTCTTTCGTCCTATGGGCAGGTGTTGCGAAGCGATCCTCAGTTCCCGCTCGAAGGTCGTATTCATATCGATCTTTCGTCAAGTTTCATGTTTCGAGAAGGGGGGCTCGATGGACTGTACGAACTTGCGCGTGTTTCTGCAACACGAATCAGTGATGCCTCAAGGAAATCTCCGGGTTCGGTCATCAGTGCGATACAATATCGAGTAGCAATGGAAGATGGTGTGCTTGTTCCGTGGAAAAAGACGCGTCCTGAAGATACCAAGTCAGCATGGGATTTGTTGCAATCTGATCGAGGAGGGCTCTACTTAGACAGCCGACCTGGTGTCTATGCCAACGTCATCGAACTCGATTTTGCAAGTCTCTTTCCAAGCATCATTGCAACACGTAACATCTCTCCTGAGACCCTGAATTGCAGTTGTTGTCAACCGGCGAAGAACACCACGCCACTCCCTCTTCACCCGGATGAAGCCAAAAAGCGGTTTCAATTGCAACAGCAGCAATGGAAATCAGCAAGTCTTGCTTTTCCTCAACAGTGCTCAAATGCGTTTCAGGTCCCTGAGTTGATGACGCATACATGTGGTCGCAGGCACGGTTTTCTCGGCCGAGTCGTTGCACCTCTCATCGAACGCCGTCGGCAACTCAAGCAGCAAATTGTCGTTAAGGGTGATGCAGCAGATCGTCAGCAGAACGCTCTCAAATGGCTTCTTGTCACGTGTTTTGGTTACACAGGATATCGAAACGCTCGCTTCGGTCGTATTGAAGCACATGAAGCTATATGTGCTTGGGCTCGTGAACTTCTCTTGCAGACCATCGATTGTGCCCAAGAACGTGGTTGGGAAGTGTTGCATGCCATTGTCGATTCCATCTGGATCCGTGATCGAGAGGGCCGTTCTCTCGAAGAGCAGCATCAATCGGCGATGGATCTCTCGAACCATGTGCACAAAATGACGGGCATTCCTCTCGAATACGAAGCAACGTACCGCTGCATCGCTTTCCTCCCAAGCAGGGTGCACAGCGGTGGTTCACTTACGAAGTATTGGGCATATGGCGAGAATGGAATGAAGATTCGAGGCCTTGAGTTGCGGCAACATTCGACGTGTCCTTGGGTTGCTCAACTGCAAACACGGGCGTTGGAAATGCTGGCGGAAACCGAGGATTTGGTCGATGGCATTCCAAGTTATCGTGTACAATGCCACATTCAACGTCTTCTCCTCGACGAAGTGCAGCGTCTTGAGCACCATCAGGTGCGTGCAAAGAATTTGCTCATTGCCCAACGAATCTCTCGAAGGCCCTCTGCGAATTCCTCACAAACCGTGGCTATGTTGGCCTATCAGCGCTCGGAGTCGCTCGGTTATCCTCTGGAATTGGCTTCAAAAGTACGTTTTGTTGTGTGCACAAAAGATGCCATCAATCCGTTGCAACGTGTTGTTCTTGCACGGGAATGTGAACACTTGGATGGTCCACTTCGGCGCATCGATGTCGATTACTACCGTCGACTTGCTGTGCGGGCAATATGGTCGGTTCTCGCTCCGTTTGGTTGGTCGGAAGAGCAGCTGCTTGAGCCGCCAGTCGCTCGGTTGGAACAATGGATGTAAAATGGTTCAATTGTTGTTGAGCAATTGGATGACTCGGTTCTTTCATGGTCATTTGGTAAACACCTGTGGAGCTTGTGAGTCGAAGTGTTGTTTTCTCTCGGTCGTTCCATGTTCCTTTCAATCGATGTCGAACATAAGGCCGCATCGTATGCTTGAGTTGTTGATGCAAAGGAGAGGTTGCCTTTCCATCGAGAAGAACAATTGGACAGTTTCGGCCCACTTCTTCGAGAGAAGCCATGCAATGACGTAGAATCGAACGAGCTTCAAATCGTTTGATTTGTTCATCAAGAAACATTGCGAGCATACCATCGACAACAATCATCGATGCCTGTGTTAATGCAACCTCATTCCGAACTCTTTGAATCAGTGCATGCAGTTGATGTAAGGTGAATCCTCTTCCAATGTACAATCGACGTAAACCATCTTCGATAGGACAATCGAGTGAACGCATGGATGGAAAAAACCCGCTTGGGTCAAACCGATGGCCTCCATCAATCCAATGCACAGCATGCCCTCTCGAAAGAAGAATGCTCGTCCAATGTTGAGCGAGCAATCGGCCGTCTTTTCCAAAGTGCCCTGGTCCCTCGAGCAGGGTGATGCCTGTCGAAGGGATGCGCAATTCACTACGCTGTCGTTCCACTGGATGCATTGTCTCACCAAGTATTGCCAATCACTGAAACCAAACCTCAGTGTTTTTGCAGAGGGTAATGGAAAAGTGAAGGATGAATTTCAAACACTGCCGACAAGTGTATCGGTGTGTGCGTGAAGAGCGAATCATCATCCATTGCGACCTCGATGCATTTTTCGCATCGGTCGAGATTCTTCACCACGGCTTCCCTGAGGATGAACCGTTAATCATTGGATCGGATCCGATGCAAGGACGTGGCCGAGGCATTGTATCGACATGCAACTATGCTGCAAGAGAATACGGTGTTCGGTCTGCGATGCCAATTTCTGAAGCATGGCGTCGATGTCCTGGGCACCCTTTTGGCCCTGCTCGCTTCATTCGGGGCACTCGATCTTTGTATTCGATGGCTTCACGACGCGTCATGAAGATTCTGAGGCAAGACTCAGTCAAATTCGAACAAGCGAGCATCGATGAAGCCTATCTCGATGTTACTGAGATTGTCAAGCACGATTGGGATGAAGCGATGGCCCTTGCACGAAGACTGCAACGAACGATTCATTCAAAGGTGGGGTTAACAGCTTCTTTTGGAATCGGACCAACACGAATCATCGCGAAGATGTCCTCCGAAGTGAACAAACCAAACGGTATTCATCGAGTTTTACCCGATGAGATTTCAGAGTTTTTCGAGGCTCGATCTGTGAGAGAAGTACCAGGTATTGGTCCGAAAACTGCCAATGTTCTCGCAGAGTGGGGTGTGACAACCATGGACGAGGCGGTTGAATTGGGTGAACTGGCTCTTGCCCGAATGACATCTCGTCGATTTGCTTCTTGGTTGTTAAGGGTGGTTGAGGGTTTGACATCCAACGATGTTAGCCCCCTAAGGTCTCGACGCTCGATTGGTAAAGAGCGAACATTTTCCAGCGATCAAAGTGATCATGAGCATGTGCTCGAACTTCTTGAACAATTGACGCAGTCTGTATTAGAAAAAGCTCGAACTGAAG
The DNA here is from genome assembly GCA_013330015.1 of Candidatus Poseidoniaceae archaeon. Lineage (GTDB taxonomy): Archaea > Thermoplasmatota > Poseidoniia > Poseidoniales > Poseidoniaceae > MGIIa-L2 > MGIIa-L2 sp8574u. The sequence goes on from DUJC01000096.1 coordinate 8,824, forward strand.
GAATTGCGGGCCGCCTTGCAGAAGTCAAGATCCGATACACTGGCTTTGAAACACATACGCATGGGCGTTCGATACCCGTTGCCATGGATGATACAGATGTATTTCTTAGACAAGTCCGCAGACTGTTCGCAGAAAATGTTCACCAAGATGAAAAAATTCGGCTCATCGGTTTTCGACTAGGGCAACTTGAAGAATTGGATTCCCGTCAAACCACGCTGGACTTTATCGATGAATCAGAGTAATTTGTGCATCCGAGTGAGGGTATCCTTGAATCCAGTGAGGTTGTCTGGAATCACGACGCCTTCTATCTCGGCATTCAGCGATAAGCCGTTTTCTTTCTTCGTTTTCCAAACCTCACTGTTGAACGACTCAATGTCTGAAGTTTTGGAATTCAAATCCTCATCGACTGGTGGTAGATTGGGGAAGGTATCAACATCAACAGCGCTCGTTCCGTAGAGCGTCATTGAAATGTGATGACAAAAGAAGGGACAAACTGGACTGAACGCAGCGAGGAAATCACGCAGTATGTTGTGAATGGTCCAAGCAGCATGCTGATCTCCATCGTACAACCGAGATTTTGCCATTTCAAGCCAATGTGAAGGCAAAACCCCAGTTCCGAATGTCTTGAGAGCCTGAGTAGCAGTGTAAATATCGAGATTTTCCCATGATGTTCGTACGCTTGCCATCATGGTTGCGAACTCAGATTGAATCCAACGATCTTCAATCGGATACGGTGCAGATGGTTCCTCATCTGGACAATCGAACTGGCTAGCAAATCGTGCGACGTTGAATAACTTCGTTAGTACACCGAAGTACTTCGATTCAATTTCTTCTGGATTGATGTGGAAATCATCTCCAACTTGAGCTTCACATGCCTTCCATAGTCGGAAACATTCGCTACCAATTTTGTTGGCTTTGAGACTGACCGAACCATCTGGTCCTCGCACCTTCCATGAACCTGTTCGTCCTCCAGCTCCACATTCAAGAACACTATCTGCATCGATTCCATTTCCGAGCGATTTCGACATCTTTCTGCCCCACGGGTCCATGCCCAAACCATCGATCCACACATGTTTGAAACCTGGTTGCTCAAGCAAGAGCGCAGATTTGAGTAAAGTATAGTACAACCAGGTACGAACGATTTCTTTTCCTTGAGGGCGTAAAGCCGTTGGGAACGCCTTTTCGAAAACCTCTGGTTTGTTGAGATACCCGCTGACGAACAGATTGGAATTGGATGAATCCATCCATGTATCGAAGACTTTCTCTTCACCACGGATTTGCCCCATCTGCTCTTTGAGGTCGGAATATGATCCAATGTCCTCTCTGGAATCTCGTTGCAACACTCTTGATCCTTCTGGAGGTACGTCCTTCCAAGGCTGTACATAGGTTCCTGCTGGTGGAACAATGATGTGGTCCTCGTTTTCACTATACCAAATCGGAATCTCAGTGTGATACCATCGTCTTCGTGATATTGGCCAATCGATGCTAATGTTGTCCATCCAATCCAACAAGAATTGTCGGTTACGTGGCGGGTGGAATTCAATCTGTTCAATCAAGTCGAGCATCTTGTCTTGCATGTGTGTCTGACGAACGTACCATTCCTTCAGAAGAATGATTTCGACAGGGTTCTTCCCTCGTTCTGAAACGGGGACTTCCTGCTGTCGCTCTTCAATGGCGTCGATGTTACCTTCCATTTCCAACATCTCGATGGCTTTTGTGCGGGCATCAAGGACTGATAACCCTTCAAGAGGGCCCGAGATTGAGGTCATGCATCCGTTCAAATCGATTGCTTGGAATGGTGCAAGGCCAAGTTCTCTGAAAACTGCGACGTCGTTTTGATCACCAAACGAACAAACCATCAAAATTCCACTTCCAAATTCGGACTTGACCGATGGGTGTGTCTGAATTTCAACGGATTGTTCGCGTCCTGATACCGGCATTGGAAGAATGGCTTTTTTCCCAACAAGATGTTGGTAACGCTGGTCATCTGGATGGACAACAACGACGCCACATGCACAAATCAATTCCGGCCGTGTTGTTGAGATGACAAGGTCTTCACCATCTTCGGTCTTCCAACGAACATCGACCAATTTGGTCATTCGACCAATTCGCTCTACTTCAGCATCAGCAATCGTCGTTCCTTCGACCGGGTCGTAGATGTTGGGCCTCAAGTCTTCGACGATGTCTCCTTTTTTGAAAAGTTCAATGAAGATTGATTGGGTTACGGATCGGTAATCAGGAGCGTCGGTGAGATACTCTGCTGCAAAATCGCAAGATAAGCCTACACGAGCAGCTGTTTTTCGCATGGCTTGGGTGAAGGTCTCGATGGTTTCACGACATAAGTTGAGAAATTCCTCTCTGTCGTACGTTTTCATCTTTCGTTTCGTGTTCTTTTCGACGGTGAATTCAATGTTAATTCCATTCCGATCGACACCCCAAGGAAAGTAGACTTCCTTACCAAGCAATCGTTGAGAACGAGCCAGAACATCGATCATCGAATATTGAGCAACAGCACCAATGTGCCACGTCCCTGATGGGTATGGAGGTGGTGTGTCAATCACAAAAATTGGTTTCCCACTCTCTGGCTTGAAACCATATCGTTGTTGATATGCGCTTTCATCTGCGTAATGTTGTTCCTGTATGCTCTTTTCGAGGTCGATTGACCATCGCTTTTCTGGAAGTCGAGGCGTCCCCATGCTTAACACCGGCCCTGCCCCCTGTGAACGGGGGGGTCCGATTGACCCTGTGTGCGTTTCTTTTTCAACGGTTCCCTCACAATGAGACAGCAATACTTTCAATGAAAGACCCGAGGGGCTGTTGGGTAGCCGTATGCCGGATGACGCCGAAGACAAAACATCCTCTCATGATGAAGAGGACGTTGGACGTATTCAGGCGATTGCTGACTACAGCCGAGAGCGTGTACGAGTGGCCTCGGTTGACATCTCTGCCCGAGTGCGCGATTTTGATGCGAAAAAGGCAGTTGACGCAGTTCTCGAAGCTCCGAAGAGGTTGAAACGAGAATGGCAGAAAACCGGAGCAACGGGTGTTATCACACGTTTTCCTATTGCAACCGTTGCCTTGTTTTTGATGATCACATTGTATTTTGTCACAACGTCAGGATTCCTTGACGACACGCAGTTTGATGATGATCCAAACGAACCTGCGCTCAATGTCAATGGTGATATGGAAGTATACCTCCCAGATGGGAGTGAGGTCAAGGAACTTATTGAAATGGTTGAAGCGGATTGGACAACCAACGTTATGGTCATTTACATAGAATCGGATAAAAACAACATCACTGACCAAAGAATTTTACAAGAAATCAGCTATGTTGAAAAAAGCATCAATCCTTATGTTTCTGACAACGAAAGCGATGATGTCATTTACATTCTTTCAATTTCAACGGTACTGAAGGAAATCAATTCAAGTTTGCCACGTGTACGTGATGCTTTCATTACCGAATTGGGTCGTCAATGCCCCTCCTTCCAAGAGGTTTGTGAGAATTTCGCAGCAAGTGTCAACACGGCACTCTCTGCAGGAGATGACCAATTTGCTGGTGGTTACGAAATTCCTTCCCAGACAACCATCGATTTGATCATCGGTGAAATGTACGAAACCGACGGGTCACCAACGCCAGGTCTCGATAAACTCGCTCGAAATACCAATGCATGCAGCGGCCAACCGAACGATGAAGATACCGATGACAACGGATGTTTTGATGGAGAGGATTTGAAACTTGACCGGGCCATCATGGCGGTTGCAGTCGTCGACTCCATCGAAGCCAAAGATATCATCGAAGCAACACAACAACGACTTGACAACATCTC
>DUJC01000151.1:0-10758 GCA_013330015.1 Candidatus Poseidoniaceae archaeon
TCGCTTTCTCAGGACACCATCCAATGGCTCCTTACCGATTCAACTTCAGAACGTCCAACAGACGTACGTGTCGGATGGAGGACCATCGGTGTTCGACCTGCTCGCATTACCGCCATTGGCGAGATAATGGCAGATGTTGTCATCGAAGAGGTTGAAAATGTCGACACTGTTGTAGGGATATCAATCAATGGCATTGCCTTCGCGCACGAGGTCGCACAATCGCTCGACGTTGAGATTGCCATTCATCGTAACGTCGATGGCGAGCCCGGAGCAGGTGCACTGTCCAACAAGTACGGCCAAGTTGGTGGCGGCAAGAAAGTCGTCATCATTGACGATGTTTTGTCGAGCGGCGTCACCATGAGCAACACGATTGCTGCCATTCGAGCGGCTGGTGGAGAAGTTGTTCTTGCACTTGTTCTGGTCAACAAAACCGTTCGCAATGAAGTCGATGATGTTCCGCTCCGTGGGCTGATTCGAGCCGTACCAGTCTGAGGTGAGTTCATGCATTGGTCGGATGTTGTTGCACAACGACTTTCCGAACGAGGGAAAAAGCACATCGTTTCCACTGGAATCACGCCGAGTGGTGAATTCCACATTGGCCATCTACGTGAGATATTGACGGGTGACATGATCACCAAAGCCGCAAAGAAGGCAGGACTCGATGTTGAATTTGTCTTCATTGTCGATAGCGCAGACCCCCTACGAAAGGTCTACTCATTTCTCGATGATTCATATTCGCAGTACATTGGCCACCAACTCAAACAAATTCCACCTCCAAACGCAGAGGGTTTCCCAGATATTGATCGCTTTGATCAGGGCATTTCCTACGCAGATCATTTTCTTGAACCGTTCAGACAAGCCCTTGAGCAAATCGACGTTCGACCAAGGTTTATCGATAACTACGAGGCTTATGCAGATGGAAATTTTGCCGAAACGGCTCGAATTGCTTGCAACAATGCAGACAAGATTCGTGAAATCATAGAGCGTGTTTCGAGTCGTGAACTGTCCGATGATTGGTTTCCTTGGAATCCCATCGATTCAAAGGGTTCCATCGATGGTATCCGAGTGACTGGATGGAACGATCCAATCGTATCCTGGATGGATTCCAATGGTAACGAAGGCTCAAGCGACGTAACAAAGGGAGAGGGTAAGCTTCCTTGGCGTATCGACTGGCCAGCAAAATGGGCTTGGATTGGCGTCACAATGGAACCGTTTGGAAAAGATCACGGTGCTGCTGGAGGGTCGTACGATACCGGAAAGGAGATAGTCGAATTGTTTGGAAAGGCGGCTCCTGTCGACCTCACCTACGAATGGATCAGTTTGCGTGGTCAAGGTGCAATGTCGTCCTCATCGGGCAATACCATCGGCCCATTGGAGGCTCTTTCACTTGTACCGCCTGAGATTCTTCGCTACCTTGTTGCCTCAACAAAACCCAACAAAGCGATTGAGTTTGATACGGGCATGGGACTTGTCAATTTGGCTGATGAATTCGAACGAACCACTGCACGAGATTTCTCTGTAGAAATGCAAAACGAAGGCTTAAGCAGGCGGCAAATGGTCGCTATCGAAGACGCGAAGACTGCGCTTGAGTTGTCCCTCATATCGCCGATGGAAGAAACATCGAAGGTCACCTTTCGTCATCTGGCCATGCTTGCACAAACAAAATCCAATGACGAAGATGTCTGGATCTCTCTTGGTCTCGCAGGCAACGTCTCACAATCGATGATTGACCGACTCGATCGGATGCGAACATGGATTCAATCCCGGCATTTCCCCGAAGAACTACGCATCACCATTCTCGATGAACCCGATGTGGAGGCTGTCGGACGCTTGGATGATGAGAATCTCGCCATCCTACCAACTCTCATCGAGGCGCTTGAGGCATGTGAATGGGATGCTTCAAGCCTCCAATCGACGATTTCAAACTCAGCGAAGTCTCAGGACACGTCCCCCCGACATGCCTACAGAGCGCTCTACCTCTGCATCATGGGAACGGAACGTGGACCGCGATTGCCTACAATTCTTGCAGAACTCGAACAACCAGCCATTGTGAATCTGCTACGTGCATGTCTTGAAGAAAGCGTAGAACCTTGATGTTAGCACTCTCTTGACCCTAAGAGTTGAAAAGAGGTCGGACCATCTCAACAACATGGCAGGCGTCTTTTGTCCGACGTGTGAGGCAGGTGTCGAGGCCTCAGCGAAGTTCTGTCTCTCCTGTGGTCACGATTTGACAATCCAAGGTCCAATCACTTCAACGGGCCACGACCTGAACCAAATCAAGGAAGTGATTCGTCATCGAGAAGATCTCTCGATGGCTGAAAAATTCGATATGATTGCACGTGTCGAAGAAGGTGCAAATCCAATCACGATGGGAATTGCTGCTGCTGCTGATGATGGCGAACATTTTGACATCGGCCAAGCGTTTGAGGGCGCTGGGCAAGAAATTTCACCACTCAAAACGCATGAATTTGGGCAGTCACCTGCAGCCAATGCAGCCGTTCGTGCTGTTGTGAAAGGAACAACCGGATGGGACATGATCAAAGCTGGAACACTGGACATGTCCGAAGGTATGTTTCGAGATGCCATGAACCATGGGATGGATGCATCAACACACATTCACGATGTAGCGAGCGGAGAGCACGAAGGGATTGATCCAGATGCTATGCGGGCTATTCCCGTGCTGAAACCACCCAAGCGAAGTTTTTGTCCAAAATGTGGCTCAGACATCCACAACAACACCATGTTGCAGTGGAGAAAGTGGCGCGAATCATCATCTGATGTTGTTTCAATGCAAATGGAGGCTGCGATGGAAACTGCACTCATTGAAGTTGCAAGTCATTACGTCAACGTGATTCAAGCACTAAAGGATGAGCGTGATGACGCTGTAACTCGCGCTGCAAAAGCCGCTGCCGATGGTAACGAAGATGCGATAAGACAGAAACTAGAGGCCGAAATCCGTGCTGAACTCGAAAAAGAATTCAAAGCAAATAGCAAATCGAAATCTTCTGCGAAGTCTGAACCAAAGAAGAAATCTGCGCCAAAGAAAACACAATCCAAAGCCAAGAGCAAGCCCATGTCAGGAGGCCTCTTTGGTGCCAAGCGTCCAAAGAAGACGTACGAGGGCGAGCCAGGAGGAAAGGCAGATTGGTTCCTTGAAGAAGCACTCGATACGGTTTACGACCCGCATGGCACGGGTAAAGCAGTAAAAGCAGCAACCATCTTGGCCCGATCTTCCGATGGAAATGTACGTGTTCGAGACGTCATTCGAGCCTATGCCCTCCAAGGACGGGACGGAGTCAGTGAATTGGCGTGGACAAGTCCAATCACAGAATATCTGATTGAAGCCTACGATGCTTGCTGATTCATAGGAATTCTGAACTCAAATCGAGAACGTAACGAATCCCAATGAAAAGCAAAACTGCAACAAACAGTTGCATGATGTGCTGCTCAGATACCTTGGCAATACCGAATCGAGCACCGAGGTTGGCTGCGACAATGACGACGATTGGTAGGCTAAGTATCAGCAAAAGATTGGAAGCGAGGACATCGACTTGACTTTGATCGAGTGCAACAAAATGTGTTAGAATTGAAATCGGTAGAATCACCATCATGATGTGAAGGCTGGTACCAATCGCTTTGCGAGATTCTAAGCCTCCGTATGTACGCAAAACAGGAACGTAAATTGCACCCGCCCCTATGGCTAAGACGGAAGACAGAAGGCCTCCTGAAGCCACTCCAAATCGAAGTGGCAGCATGGTTGGTTCTCTGTTTTGTGTAGTTTGATCTTTTGCACGAAGCGTTTTGATGATCGCCCAAGTCACAAAGCCAAGGCTCAGCGTTTTGAAGAATACATCGAAGGAACCACTCAATGATGCTACGATGACTACTCCGAGGATTGCTCCAGGTAGTGCTCCAACTAGACTTTGCTTAAACCGAACATCTGAGACATGGCCTTCTTTGCGATGACGAAGACCTGAGCCCCAAGACACCGTAGCGGAAAGACCCAGAGAGACAATCAGGAGAGCTCCATCGATTTCCCATCCCAAACCGTAATGAAGCAACGGAGCAAAGAGAAGACCTCCTCCTAATCCGAGTGGTGCGAAAAGAAATCCAATGAAACCACTGCCAAGAAGAACCATGGCCATGGTAGCAGCGTCCATGGGACGCCGATGTTCACTCAGCATATCATATCAACCCAATCGGTGGTATAGGTTCAAATAGGAACCTCACACGACGAGATTTCATGGACGCTCTCATGATTGGACTTATCGTTGGCGGATTTATTGCCCTTGTACTCATTATCTGGATTTTTAGCACGTGGAACCGCTTGGTACGCTTGGAAGAAAACGCAAACAAATCCTGGGCAGACATCGACGTACTGCTAAAGCAACGCTACGATATGATTCCAAACCTTGTCAACATCGTCAAAGGCTATGCAGAGCATGAGCGAGAAATCTTCGAGCAATTTGCTGTAGCACGTCAAACGGCTGCAGGTGCTCTTGCGCAAGGCGACGTCAAGGGTGTTGGAGCTGCTGAGGGTATTCTCTCTGGAATGCTTCCACGTATCAACATGGTCGCTGAACAGTACCCTGACCTCAAGGCAGACACATCTTTTGTCAACCTCCAAAACCAACTGGTTGCTCTTGAGAACCAACTCGCTGATCGACGAGAATTCTACAATGCATCTGCAACCAACTTCAACGCAGCCATCCAAATGATTCCAACCAACTTCGTTGCTGGCATGAAGGGATGCGTACGCCGAGAATTGTTCGTTGTCGAAGGTGTTCAGCGAGAGAACGTTCAGATTTCCTTCTGAATACGAACATTCAAGTTTGAACCGCTTGATACACAATCGAGGAGCATACAATGTTCTTGGTGATTGGTCACAGCGATATCGCCGTTCAACTGGCGAAATGGTGCTCAGAAAGGAGACCCACACGACTGATTGGTCTTGCTTCAATGCTTCAAATCGATGATGAAATCGGTGACTGCGAAATCTTACCATTGCCGCAACCAATGGCAGTTTCAGCGCTACCTGATGGCGGACAAAAACCAACGGCAGTCATCGTGGTTGATGTCGATGTTCTCGAGGATGAAAAAGCATTATCGACACTTCGTGAGCGATGGCCTGATACACCAATCCTGTGTGAAGAAACAGTTGGTGGTGGCCTTGATTCTGTCGATAAGATCGATGCAAAGGAAATCATAACTGCTGCATACAAAGAAAAGGTTCGTGCTTGGGAGCGTCACGCAGGTGCGACGGTATTGGAATCGTACATACGACACCTTCCTGAACAATCCAACGTAGCCATTTTTTGTCATGATAACCCAGACCCAGATGCCCTCTCTTCCGCTTTGGCCATGCACGAATTAGTCGCTTTCCTTGGCCACAAGCCTACTATTTATCACGGAGGAATGATTGAACACCAACAAAATCAAGCAATGGTTCGACTTTTGGAGATACCACTTAGGCGAATTCTGCTCGATTGGGAATTGGAAGATGTGCTCAATGAAGCAGAGTGCATCATTACGGTCGATTTCCATCAGCCTGGAGCCAACAACGTACTTCCTTCAGACTGCGTGCCTCACATTATCATCGATCACCACACATCGGAAAAGGCAGTATCAGCAGATGTTGCCTTCCTTCGCCCAGAATACTCAGCAACCTCGTCGTTAATCGCAAACCTCCTCATGAACATGAGTTTGGAAATGACGCCTCGCTTGGCAACAGCACTATCGTTTGGTCTACGAACGGATACACTCTCATTCACACGCTCCTTCAATCAAGTCGACCTCAGGGCACTCATGTGGTTGAATACATGGGTCGATGATGAACTACTTCAGTCCATACAGGCACCATTGCGTAGCCCTGAAACCTTGGAATCGTATCGTGAAGCTTTGGCAACCATGGTGCAAAACGATGGACTTGTCCTAGCCCCAATCAAAAACTTGGTCCGTCGAGATGATCTTGCACAAGTCGCTGATTTTCTCTTTGCAACATCAAACACGGATCTCGTGATTGTTTACGGGATTCAGCGACAAAAGATGCTCTTGTCGGCAAGAAGCCGCCGAGAACATCTCCACATTGGTTTGGCACTCTCAAAAGAATTCCCAGATGGACAGGCAGGTGGACATCGCGTGATGGCTGGTGGTCAAGTGCTTCTTGCAAATCTCGGATTTGAAGTTGGACACGAGCATGAGGAATTTCAAGAAGAGATACTACGCGATTTCACAAATCGCATGTTGGAGTTGTTTTCGCGAGGTGCTGAAGGATGAGTGCCTCCTCACCTTACATCGATATCTCCCCCACACTCCGTTTGCTGGGTACGGCGCACGTAGCAACAACATCCGTTGAAGCGGTCAAGGAACAAATCGAAACCTATCAACCAAAGATCGTCGGTGTCGAGTTGTGTAAGACTCGCCATGATGCACTCGTGGAAGGCCGACGTCTCGACAAAGAAGGTCTACGCAGAGTCATCAAGGAAGGCAAAGCTCCAATGGTTTTGATGCAAGCCATGCTGAGTGCTGAACAGCGCCGCCTTGGTCTGAACGAAGGCCAGGAGCCAGGTGCAGAATTGTTGGCTGCTGTTGAAACTGCCAAAGCAGCAGGCATTGAAGTAGCGTTGGTTGACAGAGACATCCAAGTCACAATGCGAAGAGCCTGGAAGAAAATGAAGTGGAGAGAGCGTTTTCGATTGCTGTTCTCACTGTTTGGAGATGATGAAGAACTCGAAGAGGATTTTGACCTCGATGAGTTGCTCACTGATTCGGATCTTTTATCAACCATGATGGAGGACTTGAAAGAATTCTCACAAGGTGCTGGAGAGGCCCTAATCGATGAACGTGACCGATACATTGCTGAAAAAATCATGCAATCGAAAACTGAAGAGAAAATGTTGGTTGTGGTTGGCGCAGGGCACTTGAAAGGAATTGAACGGGCCTTAAATCCCTACAATCCACTTTCAACTGAAGAACTCGAATCGATATCGACAGTTCCAAAGAAAGGAATCATCGGAAAAGTGCTCCCATTTGCGATTCCGTTGATCGTCATGGGGCTTGTTGGATTTGCATTGTTCAACAACAACGAGGTTGATTACGTCAAGATGCTCACAGTTTGGACACTGTTCAACGCCATCTTCGCAGCGATTGGTTGCATCCTTGCTCGAGGCCACCCTCTGGCCATACTAACAGCAGCTCTCGCAAGTCCAATCACGTCACTGAATCCAGCACTTGCAGCAGGGTGGTTTGCTGGATACGTACAATTGCGCATATCAGAACCGACAACGGAAGATTTGCAACAATTCCTCAAAGGAACATCCATTGGAGGTTTCTGGAGTAATCGAGCAGGTCGCGTACTTCTTGTTACTGCTCTGACGAACCTTGGAAGCATGCTTGGCGCTTGGTTCGCAGCGGCTGGATTTATCGGTGGGGGCATCACTTAGTCCAACGCTTTTCGTACCTTCAACAGGTCTGCGTGAGCTTGTACATCATGCACGCGTAACCAATCGATTCCAACATCATGGGCATAAGCAGCTACACCGAGCGTTCCAAACAAACGATCTTCACTTGCAGAGTGACCTGTCAATTGACCAATCATCGACTTCCGAGAAACACCCCACAGGATGGGAAAATCATGTTCTCCACGAAGCGTTTCCCAACCTTTGAGCAAATCGATGTTGTGTTCGAGTGTCTTTCCAAAACCAATTCCTGGATCGAGACAGATACGACTCGGTTTATGTCCGGCATCGACGAGTTGCTGGGCTGTAGTGAGAAGTTCCGATGAAATCTCTTTGACAACATCACGGTACGATGGGTTGGCCTGCATCGTTTTGGGTTCCCCGAGCATGTGCATGATGCATACTGGAACGTTTCGATCCAAAACCAAATCCATCATGCCTTGTGAACGTAATCCAGAGACATCGTTGATGATGGTTGCACCAGCATCCAACGCTTTTCGAGCAACTTCATGGTTTCTCGTATCGATGGACAGAGGAATGGATGGATGTGCATTGCGAAGAGCTTTGATGATTGGTAAAACCCTCGAAAGTTCCTGTTCTATAGAGACTGGTTGAGATCCTGGACGTGTACTTTCACCACCAATATCGATGATACCTGCTCCTTCTGGAATCATGGCCAAACCATTTTTCAACCCTTCCTCGATGGTGTGCTGGCGAGAAGGCCTGTGAAATGAATCAGGTGTGATGTTGAGAATGCCCATGAGACCTGGCCCTGATTTATCACGGCGGAAGGAAAAAGGTGCTAAGGCGTCAGCCATGAACAGTTCCAGTAAGGATGGATTCATAAGGCCTCATGCCCAAGCCTCCTGCATGTCGGAGACAGAAGGTAACCATTCAATGAGTGGTTCTAGTTCATCAACGACTGAACTCGGGGTTAGTGAAGCTTCACTCGAACTCGCTGAACGTGTTGCTCTGCGACTCGACATCTATGATAAACCTGCAATCTTCAACATGCTTTCGAGCAGAGCAAAACTTGGTGCTGGAATTGTCACGGTCTCATTCTTGTTGTGGTGGCTCTTGATCAGCAACTCGTCCTCTGACGACCTTGCAATCGGTGTCTCCAAATTCTTCGCCTTGGATTACAATGAGGTTGCTTTAGCCGTCATGGCTCTTGCATTCCTTCATTCCGCTTTCGGAGACTTCGGTCGAGAGATGGGGTCGCTCGTACCATCGCTTATTTCTGGAGTGATGATCATCATGGTCTTGCTGTACGTCGGCGAACCTGTTGTAACAGCATTCATGTCCGATTCTATGGAAGTCAACACCGGCCTTTGGAGAAGTCTACGCTTGGCGCTGGTTGGAGCAGGTACTGTATATGGTGGCCATCTCATCGTTGATGCATACCTCCTCCTCTGGTTGCGACGCTTCCTCGAAGCAAATGAAGACATCGTACTCACACCACCTGGTGAAGAGCCTGAGGCTATTTCTGGCGAGTAGGACCCGTTTCCTTCTTGAACACCTTCGTTGAGGCAGGGATATGGCCGAGCATGATGTCATCATCTTACGACTTGGTTATCGACTGGGTCGTGACCCGAGGATTACAACTCATCTTGCCTTGGTTGCAAGGGCACTTGGTGCCAATCGCTTCCTCTTTTCGGGAGATGAGGATGAACGTCTTCCTGAGAACATCGCTTCAGTGAATCAGCGCTTTGGCGGAGACATGGTTGTGGAACACATCAAGAGTCCCATGGCATGGCTTAGAAAATTCGTCAAAGACGGTTTTGATGGAAATCCACCTGGTATTGCTGTCCACCTGACCATGTACGGTGCCTCATACAGAAGCGTGACACCTACGATTCGACGCGACCGTCCGCTTGTCGTGATCGTTGGAGGTGCAAAGGTTCCTTCTGAGGTCTTCCAAGTTTCACATTACAATCTCGCAGTCGGCAATCAACCGCATTCCGAAGTTGCAGCGTTAGCACTCTTTTTGGATGGCTGGTATGGATCTGGCTCAGTCGAAAGGACGCTTGATGGCGGTGAATTGATTATCAATCCAAGCAACACTGGAAAAGACGTGACTGATACTAAGTAGGCACACATAATTCCATGCAAAACCATCCCCAAGCATTATGGATGGCCTATATCGAATACCGCTGATGTCGATGGACGGTAGCAGGCTCTCCGGATTCGCCCCGGGTCGACTCAACCATGGTGTTGTGAATGCACCTCGGTTTGTGGACGCTGCAGACCCACTCCTTGACAAATCAAATCTTCCACCAAAAGCAGGAGGAGAAGGGCTTCTTCTCCTAGCGGATGGAGGCAGATACGAAGGAACGCTGTTTGGAGCAGAGGGATTTGGTGAAGGTGAACTTGTCTTCACGACTGGAATGATGGGCTACCAAGAGTCCTTGACCGACCCATCATGGGCGGGACAGATTCTTACGTTCACATACCCATTGATTGGAAACTATGGTATTCATGGAGGCAAATCCGAATCACGAGCCGTTTGGCCAAAAGGCGTCGTTGTTCGACATGCTATGACAGACCCTGACCACCGAGATTCGATTGGAACGGTTTCAGAACTTCTTCAAGCACATGGCGTCCCGGGCATCGAAAATGTCGACACTCGGGCCATCACAAAGCGGGTCCGTGAACTCGGAACAGTTCTCTGCATCTTCGGGCCCAAAGAAAAGGAACAAGAGATGCTCAAGCGCCTTGAAGTGATGGCTTCACCTGAACTTGACGATTTGGTGGATCTTGTCTCCATCGATGAGCCCATCGTTTTGAATCCAGGCGCAACCGATGATTTGGGCCATCCACTGCCACGCATTGGTGCACTGGATTGTGGCGTCAAGTACAACATTCTGAGGAACCTTTGTTCACGATTTGAAGTCGTTTGGTGTCCTCCTGATGTTGCTGTTGAAACCCTGAATGATTTTGCAATTCAGGCATTGTTTTGTTCCAATGGACCAGGAGATCCTGCCCACCCTGGCAAGGCCACTTCAGCACGACACACACTTGCACATGCAGTTGCATCTGGACTCCCCGTGATGGGAATTTGCTTGGGCCATCAACTCATGGGCTTGGCATCTGGCCTGAAAACGTACAAAATGCGTTATGGCCACCGAGGTGCAAACCAGCCTGTTGTTGATTTGAAAACACGCCGTGTTTGGATTACCTCACAGAATCACGGTTTTGCTGTTGCTAATCCAGAACACGGTATGCTCGCTGCTCATCCAAGTGGAGCTACATCTCCTGAAGGCGAGAACCTCCATGGCTACGATGTTGAAGTACGATACAT
>DUJC01000151.1:11145-11512 GCA_013330015.1 Candidatus Poseidoniaceae archaeon
ACCGTGCAATTCCACCCTGAGGCGTGCCCTGGACCACACGATGCTGAACCTCTCTTCGACCGATTCAGAGAGATGGTCGATGAACATCTTCGAGGTGATGCTTGATGCCAAGAAGGGACGATCTCAACACGATTCTCGTACTTGGCTCGGGTCCAATCAAGATTGGCCAAGCAGCCGAATTCGATTTCTCTGGTTCGCAGGCTGTTCGTGCACTTCGTGAAGATGGCTACGAAGTGATTCTCGTCAATTCAAATCCTGCTACCATTCAGAACGATCCAGAAATGGCAGATCGTGTGTACATCGAACCACTTCTACCCGATACTGTTCGAAAGATTCTCGAAATCGAGAAACCAGATGCACTTCTTGC
>DUJC01000151.1:11911-12315 GCA_013330015.1 Candidatus Poseidoniaceae archaeon
TTGAATGTTGAATTGATAGGGTCTGATCTTGATGCTATCGACAAAGCAGAGGATCGTGAATTGTTCAACCAAGTTTGTGAATCAATTGACTTACCAATCTCGCAAGCCATTGCGTGCAATTCCATGGAAGAAGTCATCAAAGCAGCTGAGGAAATTGGCTCATGGCCAATTTTGATTCGACCTGCCTTCACACTAGGTGGACTCGGTGGTGGAACAGCCTTTGACATGGGTCAACTGGTTGAAATCGCAACGCTTGGATTACGGAATTCACGCATCAATCAAGTCCTCATTGAAGAATCCATCCTAGGGTGGCAGGAACTTGAATACGAGGTCATGCGAGACACTGCAGACAATGCGACCATCGTTTGTACAATGGAAAACATCGACCCTATGGGCGTGCACAC
>DUJC01000166.1:0-2274 GCA_013330015.1 Candidatus Poseidoniaceae archaeon
GCTGAAGGCGAGAACAGCAAAATGAGGAGAACCGGTATCAGCAACTTCCTCATGATTTGCGCTTTGTTCTTTTTCTTATAGTATCTTGATTGAAGCCTTAGCACTCAAAGTGAAGACTGTTCATGCTTTGCAATACCATCAACGAGAATCATGTGCGGTACTGTAAGGGCAGCAAGGCCGATGAAGATGACTTGCAGCAGTGCCGGTTCGAGTCCTACTGAAGCAGATTGATTGGCCAAGATTAGCAAACCCACCGCCCATGTCATCAACGAGAAGATTACCGTTGTGCGAGTGACCTGGAATTGTTGCAACGTTGATTTGAGCATCGTACCCATGTGCTTGAAGTGACGTACGGAGTGGACTCCACAGAAATAAATCGCAAATCCTAGAAGCGGAGGAGCGATTGCGAACAAAGTGAGTAAACCAATCACTTCAAAACTGGCTGAAGCTCGTTCTTGCTGTGATTTCGAGAGAATGACGTAAGGAATCAGAACGAGCGTCAACACTCCAACCAGTTGAAGGAACAACCACACGATTTCAGTGTCGGAACCAATGAGCACTTCAAAGATTGAATTTACCTCTGAATGATGAAAGAGACTGATTCCAGCCAACACAAGACCGCCTCGCATCAAGACTTCCGCCAACATGTGTTCTTTGGCTCGAGGAACAATGTCGCCTCTTCCGAAATGAAACATACTGATGGCCAAGAACATCAGGAAGCCCACTGTTGGGACAACCAACCACATGCCTACGACCAAAGCAGCAAGGCCAACATAAGCCAGTAAGAAGGTTGCAGCCTTGATGGGACGATTCATCCAACCGAGGTGAATGGCCAACGCTCCATCCATTGCTCCATGTGGTAAGCCAATGAAGACAACAGCAAGAAGGCCAACGAGATTGAGAAGATTCACACTCATCAATTCGGCCAAGAGGCTCATACAACCACCCTTTCAGACCGCTGTAAGATGTGTTTTGAGACACCTTTGATGAATGGCAATTTGGGCATGGCCATGATGACCTTGAAGCGCAATCTCCAGTTGGCTTGTCCACTCATAAATCGAACAAATTCATCACCAGAAAGCGCTGAAGCCATTCGTCCGAACAATTTCGGTCCTTGCGAAGGCCAATTCTTCAACACAGTCAGTAGAACCGAATCCATCCAAACATCGACCGCTTTGTGTGGTCGTTTGAATCGAAGTGGCTTTCCTTGTTTTGTAGCTTGTATCGCTCGCTGAATTTGTTGATGAATGAACACGAAGGTGTATCCACTGGCTGGGCGAATCGCACCAGCATTTGCTCCGAGGCCTGGGACAGTTGGATCATGTGGCGACAATGTTCCCATCGGAATGACGCCTTGTTCTTCATGGATGACATTCGTAATGGATGCTCCATAATGATCCATCAAGTAATCCTCAATGGCTTTCAGGTAGTACTCACGTTGTGAGACTGTCGTTGTGAAGAGTGTAGATTCGACCAAGGCTTGGGTTGGTGAATACGGCAAGAGATAGATGAAGTGCATGCCTTGACTTTGATCAACTCTAAAATCCATCAGGATCGCTGTTGAAGCATCAAAAACTGGCTTGTCCACTTCAACCTCCTGTCCAAGAAAGTGCTGCAACATTGCATTTCTACTGGCACGAGGTGGTCGTGAATCGAATGTTTGTGACTCTTCCTCGTCGTTGATGTGGTTCTCTTCGATGAATGCGACACCGTTTTGTTCTGCGATTTCTCGACAGCTCTGTAGATAGTTTGCCTTGTGCATAATGTGGTAGGCATGCTTTTCAGAATGCATGACGCTTTTGCCGGTATCCGTGATAACAGCCCACTTTGACCAAGACGCTCTCGAACATTCAACAGCCGATTCGAGTCCATCCATGTTCCAAAAACCCAGCATGTGATCTCTTGCCACCGGTGCCCCTTGCGGATGGACAATCGAAATGTCATGGTGTGACAATTCATCGGCCCGTGATGCAAGCATCATTGCTGCGACGCCATCACCCAGGATGTGTGTCTTCATCCCCAAGTCCCACCTTGGTTCTTGTAAGGTCCAAGAGGTGTGTGGAGCGTTGTATTGTGCGGCTTGCGTGGATGAGGGAATCGTCGGAAGAGACTCATCGACGCTCGAAGCGTACAGAGAACCTTGCTGGCTTTGGATGTGACTTGTCTTGGACCATGCCAGGAGTGTTTTGACCTCAAGATTTGGATGCCTATTTGTCTATAGACCTTAGCAGCAACACCGATTGAAAAGTGTGCTCGGGCAGGAAGATAGGCCAG
>DUJC01000166.1:2664-3703 GCA_013330015.1 Candidatus Poseidoniaceae archaeon
GCTTCTGTGATGAGAAGTGCCTCATGCGAGTACGGATTCTTGGAAGCCTCGATGATTTGCTGTGGTGTCATGTGGTTAATCCACGAGCCTGGGAGATAACGTCGTCCCATTTTTGCATCTTCCAAGACATCACGAGCAATGTTGGTCAATTGCATACCGATTCCAAGATCAACAGCGTGTGGTTTTGCTCGAGGTTCATCGGTGTTGAGAACATCGCACATGAGCAATCCAACCGTTCCTGCAACCTTGTAAGCATACTGAATCAATTCAGATTCATCTGCAATCAATACCTCATCGGCCTGATCGTCAAGGAGACCTTCGACGAGCGAAGAAACGACCTTGGTCGAGAGTCCATACTCATCAACCATGTCGGAAAACTGGTTGAGAAGAGGATGGTTGCCCCATTCGCCTTGCTTTAGTCTTGCTTGAATCTGAACGAGATGTTCTGGTCCATTCTCAATATCACCATCGGCCATGTCATCAAGGACACGACAGAACGAATACAATCGGGCTGCGTCATGGCCCATTTTGTTGCCAAGGAATCGACGTGCCCAGTGAAAACTTTCTCCACTGGTAGCGAGGATGAGTTCAGGGTTGTCAATGTTGATTGATTGAACCATGACCTCCACCACGATGAAATGGTGTTGGATTGCTTATAACCAGTTGTTTTTCAAATCGATATTTCTTACAGAAAAAAGCGAACAATAACAAGGTATGACATCAACGGAATGGTATGGCTGATTCTGGAAAATCCGACAAGAAGGCAGCCGTCATTGGCAGCGGATTTGGTGGGCTTGGAGCCGCCATCCGTCTCCAAAGCGCAGGTATCCAAACCGTACTTTACGAAGCACGTGATTTGCCTGGAGGACGTGCATACGTCTATCATGACGATGGTTTCACATTCGATGCTGGACCTACCGTGATTACAGCACCACACGTTCTCACCGATTTGTTTGACCTTACGGATCGAAAGCTGGAGGATTACATCAAACTCATGGAAGTTCAACCGATGTATCGATTGATTTGGAGTGATGGGGAT
>DUJC01000166.1:4106-4910 GCA_013330015.1 Candidatus Poseidoniaceae archaeon
TATCAGAAGTTCTTCGAGTATGCCAAGAAAGTCTTTCACAAAGGATATACAGAACTCGCAGATCGACCGTTTCTCAAATTTTCAGATATGATGGCCGTATCACCATCGCTCATCAAATTGCGAGCCGATCGTTCCGTCTACAAGACCATCTCCAAGTATGTCAAAGACGATCATCTCCGACAAGCCTTGAGTTTCCATTCCCTGCTTGTAGGAGGCAATCCATTCCAGACCTCTTCCATTTACACGCTTATTCACTATCTTGAACGTGAATGGGGTGTGTTTTTCCCTGAAGGTGGAACCCACGCCTTGGTACGAACACTGGTCAAATTGTTCGAGGAATTGGGAGGCGAAATCCGTCTCTCAACACCGGTCAAATCGGTCGATGTGATCAAGAATGGGAAAGGTAACATTCACCGAATCATCGATGGAAACGACCATCAGCAAGATTTTGATATGGTTATTTCCAATGCGGATGTTCATCATACCTACAAGAAACTCTACGCGAGTTCAAAGGTCGCTCAAAAGCGAGCCAAGAAGCTTGAGAAGATGGATTGGTCCATGTCCTTGTTCGTTCTATACTTTGGAACGGACATTGAGTACAACGATGTTGCGCACCACACGATTTTGTTCGGACCTCGATACAAGGGCCTGCTCGATGACATCTTCAAAGGAAGCAAACTTCCTGACGACTTCAGTTTGTACCTCCACGTTCCAACTGTGACGGACAAGAGTCTTGCCCCAGAGGGATGCAGCGCTGCATATGTCCTCGCTCCAGTTCCACATCTTGGTCGAGCCGACGTTGAT
>DUJC01000094.1:0-121 GCA_013330015.1 Candidatus Poseidoniaceae archaeon
CGTTTGCCGTGAATCGCAGGGTGGGCTATTAACACGTCAAGGTCACACTGAACTCGCAGTTGGTATCGCTCGACTCGCTGGATTGACACCTGTTGTTATCGGTGCGGAAATGTTGCAGCCC
>DUJC01000094.1:520-2590 GCA_013330015.1 Candidatus Poseidoniaceae archaeon
AGCGTGGAATTCCATTCTTGGAAGGCGCAGAAGTCATTGCAGCATTGCATGGGTAATCTCAAGAACATGATTCCGCTGCTCAATACGGGTGAACACAATGAGAAAGGTCATGGCTGTAGGAGTTTTTGACCTTCTTCATGCAGGTCATCTTCACTACCTTGAGCAAGCAAAGGCCCTCGGAGACCACCTCACCGTGGTCGTTGCTCATGACGATACCGTCCGCAAGCGAAAGCATGAACCAGTTACCAATCAGGACCTCCGTCGACGTATGGTTGAAGGTTTGAAACCAGTAGATGTTGCTTGCATTGGCAATTCTCCAGAAGTTCCTATTTTCGATATCCTGCCTGAGATTCAACCGTCCGTCATCGCCTTAGGATACGACCAGGAGCATGCCGAAGATCGAATTCGAACAGCACTGGAAGAACGTGGTTACAGCTCGATCGAAGTTGTCCGAGTTGAAGGTTTAAGCGATGATTTGGATGGAACTCGAAAGATCATAGCTCGCATCGTTGAGCGAGCAAAGGGAGGTGAATTCTGATGTTCACCGGTATTGTCCAGGGGAAAGGTGAGATCGTTTCTGTAGAAAGTGGAAACGAAATCACAACCTTCCAAATCCGCGTCCCATCGACGGAAGGGTTGCAGATTGGAGCCAGTATTTCCATTGATGGTGTCTGCTTAACGGCGACAGCATTTTCCGATGATATCGTCTCATTCGATGTCATCCCAGAAACACTCGAAAAGACAACTCTTGGTCAACTTGAGCAAGGACATCACGTGAACGTTGAGCGATCGTTGCGATTTGGAGATGAAGTTGGAGGCCACCTCCTTTCCGGACACATCATTGGTCGCGGTCTTGTCAGCAAATCTGAGCGGGTTGGCGATGGTGCTCAATATTCGATCATCGCTCCACCCGATGTTCGAAAATACATTGTCAGCAAGGGATACGTCGGTATCGATGGCATTTCCCTCACCATTGGCGATGTCTCGGAGGAGCACTTTGATTTGCATCTGATTCCAGAAACGCTTCGATTAACCACCATCGGTGACAAACAAATTGGAGATGCTGTCAACCTTGAAATCGATTCAACAACCATGATGATTGTTGAAACCGTTGAACGAATGATGAAGGAGAGATGAACATGACAAACATCGTAGCCGTATGCGCAATGTACCACTTGGACGAGATGAATAAAATGCTGAAAATCGCAACCTCGCAAGCAGAGGATTTGGGATACGACATCGTTGATGTGATTGAAGTTCCTGGTTGCATGGAGATTCCACTAGCGCTTGACAGAGTCCTAGCCAACGAGGAAATCGATGGAGCATTTTGCCTTGGTATCATCGAAAAAGGCGAGACGGACCACGGTCTCGTCATGGGTCAAGGTGTCGTCAAAACCATCCTCGAATTGCAATTGGTTCACAACAAACCAATCGGTTTGGGCATCATTGGTCCAGGGGCACTACCCGAACATGTTGGACCCCGAATTGGACCTCATGCAACAGCTGCGGTCGATGCACTACGCCCGTTCCTCGATGAGTGATTGGTTTCGTTTCTTGTAAAACACGTACGACCAAATGGCGATAATGATCGCCAGATTCGTGAACCACACCCACGGGGTACTCCAGCGATAACCATCCATTCGAATGTCACTAAACGGTGCTAAAAATGGCGTAGGGAAAAACCTCGCAGTATGCGTCGGTATGTCGTTGAAGATGTGGATGAACCAAGGAAGCCATAACCAAATTGCAGCGTTTCGTGCCGATAGCGAATTATTCGTGAACAACCGTTGCGTAATGCCTCGCTTTTCGAAGAATATCCACGTAAACAAAAACCCAATCGTCGCCCAGACGAGGCTGTGCGTGATTTGGTATGCTTCCCATGCGTACCATCCGAAATCAGCAGTGACCGTATTCTCATCAATCTCAGGTCGGCCGTCCAAAAAGAAGGAGTTCGGAATGAAAACAAGCAAATCTGGAAGGACACCCATCAATCCAGCAACCCAGAATTTCGTACGTCCATTCGTCGCACCCGAACCCATCAACCAGTGTGAGGCGACATCCATAATGCTA
>DUJC01000094.1:2984-3745 GCA_013330015.1 Candidatus Poseidoniaceae archaeon
ATTTTCGATGTACCCATTGCTGAGTTGATGGATCTCGGTAGAACCATTGTTGGCTCCCTGATGGATATTCAATCCATTCCATGCCATCACGCATGGCTCCACGGGTCGCATATTGTGGATATTCAATCGACGGAGCCTCTTCAAAGCCATCGTTCTCTTTTCGCCGCATCATAATCAATCCAATCAACACCACAACGACCACACCTGCAACCCAGACAAGCATGTTTGATGTGAGCAAATTCTCATCTGAACCTGCACCTTTCAATTCGTATTGTTGATCAGAGCAGCCCTTTGCATTGGCAATTTGATTGGGACCAGTATTTGCACACTCATCGTTTGCATCGTACACGCCATCACCATCTGAATCCATTTGCCATGTTGAGCACCCATTCGGCGCAACAGAATCAGCGAGTGTGTTTGGACAAAGGTCAAATTTGTTGAAAATTCCATCCCCATCATCGTCTCGCTGATTCCATGAACATCCATTTTCGTCAACGGATTCGTTCAGGCCTGTGTTTGGACATCGATCAACGGAGGTACAGTTTGAAGGCCCTGAGCCCGAGGCATCAAGGTTGCAGACAGAATCCGCATCCGAATCCACTTGAGAGTCTGAACAACCGGCCTCATCGATAAGCTCTCCACTCGGCGTAGCCTCGCAATCATCCCAGTAATCGTTCACTGAGTCTAAATCAGAATCACGTTGTTTTCGATCGCAGCCGTTTTCATCCGCATCACCGGCTATTTCCGTGTCTTCGCACTGG
>DUJC01000076.1 GCA_013330015.1 Candidatus Poseidoniaceae archaeon
TTCATCGAAGTCTCCGATTTCATTCAAGCAACAGACTCACACACATGCATGGGAGGTGCGTCAAATGCCCTCACATGGGGCGTTGGAGCAACCGAATATGCAAACCTTGTTTCTGCAGGATTCACGTTTGTCAAGGTTCCTGAATCCATTCGATTTGAATTGTCAGGGTCGCTCAATGAGGGATGTACGGCGAAGGACGTTATTCTCCATATTCTTGCAGACCATGCTCGAAAAGAATTGACATTGAATCGATCGATGGAATTCGGTGGCCCTGGCCTTCAATCATTGTCCGCTGACGAACGTGCAACCCTGTGCAACATGGCAACAGAGTGTTCGGCTCGAACCGGTATTTGTGAAGCTGATGACATCCTCTACGATTGGATGGAGGCACAAATGCCTCACTTAGACATGAACGAACAGCGACAAAGAGCAGTCGCTCCAGACGAAGGTGCTCACTATCATGGAGGCGTTCACCACATCGATTTGTCTTCTATTCGACCAATGGTTGCACATCCTGGAAATCCTGACGAAGGCATTCCGAGCGACCCAACCAATGGCGCATACATCGATGAAATCGGTGATGTAGCCATTGATATTGCATACGGAGGGTCGTGTACAGCAGGGAAGATCGATGACATTGCATACTATGCTCAAGTTTGCCAGGCCGCAAAGGATCTGGGCCTATCCGTCAAAGAAAGTGTTGATTTTTACATCCAATACGGATCGGGGATTGTCAAGGATGTTGCTGTTGCGAAGGGTTGGCACCAGCTGTTCCTCGATGTTGGAGTGAAACTCATCGATCCTGGTTGCGGTGCTTGCATCGGAGCAGGTCCGGGCGTGTCTATGACGCCAGACCAAGTCACCGTTTCCGCCATCAACCGAAATTTCCAAGGTCGTTCAGGCCCAGGAAAACTGTACCTTGCTAGCCCTCTCACCGTAGCGATGAGTGCATTCAGTGGGACAATCCGATCTTGGAATGCGAACGGATTGTAGATTTCCTCGGAAAACAGTATAACTCTCAAAGAGCATGTCCATACATGCAAGGAGCGTCTACTCCGTCTCAAGTCATCCAAATGAACCAACATCCAGGCACGGTCCAAAGTCAACCAATTGGAATTTTTCCGAGTACCAGTGCAACAACTGCCCTCGTTTTATCGATTATTGGGTTGGTCGGAGCATTGTTCTATGGCCTTGGCTTGTTTTTTTCCATACCATCGGTCGTGATTGGAAACAAAGCACAACAGATTACAAATCAGATACCAGGACACCCTGATGCTGGAGTGGCAAAAGCTGCAATCGTAATAGGATGGGTTGGTGTTGCCATTGGTGGATTGTTCGCTTTGTTCGCCATTGCAATGATCATCTACTTCATTATTGCATTCTAATCTGGTATTTGATTTCAGCAATATCCAACAAGAATTTTGCCGAAACATCAAGTATCCTCGCCAATCGACTGCTGTTACCTGCTGGCCCGAAGTCTTGGACGGAGGAGGACCTGGGGTGGATGTGTCGAATTGAGCATTGCAGAAAAGATGGCTGCGAACCAAAAGCAAGTCGCAATTTCAGAATTTTTTGAAAAGAACAAACATTTCCTTGGGTTTGATACACTCAATCGGGCCCTCATTACAGCAGTAAAGGAGGCGGTTGACAACGCACTCGACGCCTGTGAAGAAGCCCGAATTTTGCCCGATATCGTCGTCAAGATTACCAAACTGGACAACAAGAAAGACATCCTTCAACTTGAAGTTGAAGACAATGGACCAGGCATTCCAAGAGCCAGTATTGAGAAAGTGTTTGGACAACTTCTGTTCGGTTCTCGATTCCATGCTATTCGTCAATCAAGAGGGCAACAGGGTATCGGAATTACCGGTGTTGTCATGTATTCGCAACTGACCACTGGCGATCCAACACACGTCGAATCGAAGATTGCAAAAGAGGCTACAGCTGTCTCGGTTGATATTGGTCTTGATACGAGAAAGAACAAGGCCATCAAATCCAATCAGGATCGCATTGATTGGGGAGAAAAAGCACACGGTTTGAAGGTCAAAACAAAGATGAAAGCGAAATATCAACGCGGTCGACAATCGGTTTGGCAATACCTTCGAATGACGAGTATCGTGAACCCTCATGCAGACATTCTCTTCATCGACCCTGATGGTGAAAAACATCACTGGCAACGAGTTACCGAACGGCTTCCAAGTCGCGTAGAAGCCATCAAACCCCATCCGAATGGGATCGAATTGGGCCAGCTTCAGCGTCTTTGTTCGGAATCCTCGGAATCGAGAATGACAACGTTCCTTCGACGGACGTTTTCGGGCGTCTCTGGTCGTGCCGCAAAAGAACTATGCGAAGTCTCAGAATTGGAAGAAAAGTTGAAACCGAAATCGCTCAATCCTCAACAAGTCCGTGCACTTCTCGAAGCTTTCCAAGGCGAGCGTTTGTTGAAAGGGAAACCTGTCAAATTGCTCAATCCCCCAACATCGTGTTTATCGCCAATTGAGGAATTGCTCATCAAGAAAGGTCTCTCCAAAACCATTGATTCGAAATTCGTCACAACAATGACTCGCGCACCAAGCGTAACGCAAGGAAATCCATTCCAAGTCGAAGTCGGTCTGATTTTTGGAGATGGTATGGCAGCAGACAAGCCTGTTGAAATTCTACGGTTCGCCAATCGCGTTCCTTTGATGTATCAGCAAGGAGGTTGTTTGCTGACCAAGGCCATTGAAAGCGTCGATTGGCGGCAATATGGATTGGATCAAGCGGGGGGCAGGGGTGTTCCAAAAGGTCCTGCAGCCATTCTTGTTCACCTCGCAAGCACCAACGTCCAATTTACATCCGAGGCAAAAGAAGCACTTTCAGATAACGAAACGGTCATGGAAGAGGCTCGAAAGGCTATGCTCGAAATGGGACGTGGCCTTCGCAAACACTTGGAGAAGCAGAAAAAGATGGGTAAGACCAAAGAGAAATTCGAACTCATCAACGATATCATTCCAGCTATTGCTGAGAAATCAGCTGCATTGCTCGAATTACCTGTTCCAGATCTTGCTGGATCAATTACTAGGATTATGTCTGCAGTTATTGCGGAAACAACAACCACATGGAACAAAGAAACCAAGCAAACCGATGTCCACATCGCCTTTTACAATTACACCTCTCGAGCACGTTCGTACACGATGCTTGTGAATTGGCCAGAACGTCAAGGCGCAACCATGGTTGGTAACGAACTCGGTGGCCGAAAAGAAGCCATGGGCGTGTGGGCATGGAAACTTGAAACACTGCAACCTGGCTCTCGCACTGTGATCACCTACAGTCTTGATGGGCTTGAAAAAGGAGATTGGAACGAAACAGACGTGTTCTATCGAGGTTCACAAGAAGTGATTGGTGCAACAAAGATGGACGAGAAACTGTTGGAAGAAATTCGACGTCAGGAAGAAGCCCTCAACGCTCCACCGCCTGATGAAGATGCAGATGAAGAAGGCGATGCAGAAATTGCTCCTGAGCCAGAACCGGCGGAGACCAAACCAACCACTCCGGTCGGTGATCCGAAACAAACAACTCTTTTCGGAGGTGATTACTGATGGCTGAACGTAAATCCATTGAAGAGACAAAGACGGCATTGCATGATGTTGTTCGCGAAATGTACGATCGTATCGTGAAAGGCGAGCCACCGACAATGACTCTCCCTGTTCGTACCAAGAACAACATCGGTTTTGACCCAAAATTGGGTGTCTACAAATATGGAAAGAAACAGACGATTCGTGATGCAACAAGTCTTGGTTCTGCGAAGCAACTTCTACGAGCACTCCACGTTATCGAATTCATCGAGAGTATGATTAATGACGGAAAATCATCAACCCTTCGTGAAATGTACTATATTTCCGAAGGTTGGGGCCTTGGAAAATTCCAATCCCAAAACGAAAGCAACAACCTTGCGGAGGATCTTGAAATTGTTACCCGATGTCTTCGTGAAGACTTCAAACTTCGACCTGAAGAAGACGGTGCCAGAATGATTGGAAATCTTACGCTCCGAGAGCGAAACCGCCGTGGAGAGTGGATGCGAATCAATGCTCGTGACGATGTTGGCGATAGTGGATATGGGGTTCCTTACAACGTAGAAGCAGAGAAGATTGAATTCCTTGAGCACGATATCAACTTCATCATGGCCATCGAGACGGGTGGTATGTTTGACCGTCTTGTCGAGAATGGTTTCGATGAGGATTTCAACTGTGCTTTGTTGCATTTGAAGGGACAACCTGCTCGTTCGACTCGACGTATCATGAAGCGAATGAGTGAGGAGTGGGACCTACCTGTTGTTGTCTTCCTCGACGGTGATCCCTGGTCGTTCCGTATCTTTGCTTCAATTGCCTATGGTGCAATCAAGACTGCGCATATTTCTGAATACTTAGCTACGCCGACTTCGACATACCTCGGAATTACTGCGGATGATATCCTCGCTTACGATCTACCAAGCGATGACTTGTCCAAGAAGGACATTGAAGCGCTGAATGCTGAATTGAGTGATCCAAGATTCGCTGACGGATGGTGGCAAGAACAAATCAACATGATGTTGGAAGTTGGGAAGAAGGCTGAACAGCAATCCTTAGCAAAATACGGACTTGATTTCGTTACAGAGACCTATTTGCCTGAAAAACTTCAACAGCTAGGATTGTGAAAGGAAAAAGCGAGGCTTCTTTGGGGAGTGGCGAATCGAATGAGCATGGAGAGCGGCAAAAAGAACCCATGGCCGCTTCGTATTCTCATCGCTTCGATGGTGTGTTTTGTCATCGGAAGCTTCACCATCATTGGACAGATGGATACGCTTGGGGATGCTCTTGATCCGAAGCGCAACAACATCGGCTCTCTTGATGCCAGTTCTGAAGACCAGAAGCTCATGAATGTCGAAGAGTCGGGTTGCTACCGGGCATACGGCGTCGAGTTCGAAGGAACTGTTACGTTGTCTGAGGTCAATGGTTCGGATGTTCAAGACGAAGTTGAAGAATCGAAATGCAAGCTCGACTGGGGTGCTATGTCAGCGGATGGAAGCGTTGAGTACACCATCCTTGGTTCGTGGGAATTGACTCAAGGAGATTATCTCTTGCGCATCGATTGTGATGGAGCATGTGCAAACGAAACCGTTTGGCTTACTTCGATTGATGCAATGGAGGGCGATATAATGAATTCACCCATGGTGTACCTAGGAGGGTCTCTGTGTTGTTTGGGTATCTTCCTAATGCCATTAGCAGGTGTTCTCCAAGCATTTTCTCAAAACCGAAAACAGAGTCTCATGATGGTCGTTGGTCCTGATGGGCAAGTGATGCCACTGACCGATCTGACTCCAGATGTTGTACAAGAACAAATCAACAAAATGAATCAGGGTGCTACCGAAGGTGTTGAGTTTGATGTTCGCACAGGCGAATACATGAATTCAGACAAGAGCATTTCAAGCCAACAGATGGATGGTGCGCAAGATGTACAGGCAGGTAGTATGTTGACAACTGAACAGGTCTATGCACTGATGCGGGGTGATGTCGAATCCGCTACTCCACAAGAAGAGCAACGCGAGCATGTTGCAGATCCATTCCCTTCACCTACGATTCGTCAGACGACAACGCCCCCAATTGTTGAGCGAAAGACTGTGAAACAATCCGATCGTAAGATTCCAGTTGCGAACAACGAAGATTGGCAGTCTTGGGATGAAGATTAAATCGCGGGGTTGTGAACCTCCGACGAGTTCAAATGAGTCCGTCTCTACCTAACTACAGGTTGAGTAGTATGGACGAACTTGAGCGCTCGTTAATGTTGCTTCAAAATAAGACACGTCGGTCAATTCTTGAACGACTGGTTCGAGAACCGCATTATCCAATGCAGTTGGCTGATTTGATTGGAGTTAGTCAACAAGCGATTGTCAAACATCTCAAGGAGTTGGAGCGAGGTAATCTCGTTGAAAAAATGAAAGTTCCGAGTGAGAAAGGCGGACCGCCACGAACCATCTTCAGGGTGTGTGAAGCATTCTCATTGCGAGTCGATCTTGGCCCTGATTTATTCAAGATTGAGCGGAGAAAACTTCCTTCTGGAGGACCTTTACGACTTAGTTCCCGATTGCCCGGAGGAGCTCAAACCATTGCTGAAATGGTGAGTGGGCGGAAGAAGATCAGCGTCACAGAAGGCGTCGTCCACCTCGAACAATTGAATGATCAACTCGAACAATTGGATCGTCAACGAGACGCGCTCATTGCTTTACATCAGCAAATACGAGGTCGCGTCTCAGCCGCAGTCGATACAGACTTCGAAGACTACTCACAGCGAACCATGGTTCACGCATTGATCGAAACACCTCGTATCAAACCAGACCTCGGATTGATGGCGAAAGAACTCAACCTCAGTGAGAGTGATATCTCCGCGGTCATGACCCGCGTGCGCGAACTTGTTGAACAACAGCGCTCAGACCGTTCCGGCGAGGTTGTCGCCATCGACGACAATCCTGGCCTTCGCTGGTGGCTTGGCTGATTCAATCAGTTGTCTGCTTCATCACCAAGGACAGACATCAAGGACGATTGCTCAGCAATGCGGTCCTTGACTGCTGCACGTCGACCTCGTCCTACAAGGTAGAGGACACCGAAGAGTGAGAAGGTCAAGAGAACAATCATACTCGGAAGTGCAACCTTTCCTACGACTTCACCAGCAACATCCAAGAATGGGTTCGAAGAACCGAGTTCCTGGGAGATTCGAACAACGTTGTCACCTTCGTTTGCTTCAACAATCGTGTTGCCCGGGTCCACAACAACGTAGACGTTCTTGCTACCTGCAGTAACTGGATAAAGCATGTACAGCTCGATAACACGCTCATCTTGTGAATCGTCTGGCTTGTCCAATGCACCAATGATTTGGCGCATGACGATGCTGTCTTCGTCGCACATGTTGTCGTTCTTACGAATCTCAGCCATCATATCATCAGCGTCGTATTCACAAAGAATCACTTCGATATCTGATGCATGGACGTTGCCAGTATTGGCAATCTCAATACGAAT
>DUJC01000002.1:0-1243 GCA_013330015.1 Candidatus Poseidoniaceae archaeon
GCCAACACATGGTGCTCATGCAGCAAATCCTCTTTTCCGAATGAGGAAAGAATTCGTTCGGCTTCGTGCGCACCAGGGTCGTCTTCCCATCTCGACAAAATTTGTTGATCCGTTGCATATGAATGGAGTTTGAGCAATCGTTCGGATTTCGAAAGTGTCCAAGTCCGAGTCGAATCCGGATGAAGTCTAGGAAAGCGATGCCTCGTGGCAGCCGCAGCGAACTTTTCGTGAACCTGAACAAGCCCGACGGGTGATCGGGGAACTACTACTGGAAATCGGAAGTCTATGGAAAGGGATTTGATGATTCGCTTCAACGTTGTATGCCGACTGGAATCGACTGACCCTGCCTCTCGAAGTATGGACTGGACTGTGTTCGAGCGAGTTGCCTCGTTGGGGTAGATGATGAGCAGATCGTTACCTTCGTTTGCAGTATTGGTCCGAATCCAAGGCGGGACGACCGTTTCTGGAGAACAGGTTTCTACTGTGATGTTCACTGCACTATCTCCCACTTTTCTGCATAGAAGACGACTGTATAAAAGGAAACGTACGCGATTTTTGTTATTTTTTCATCCCATCTCTGATTTCACGGCATTTTGCTTGTAATGTCGGATAACAGTTTTTGAAACAAGAAACATTCATGTTTTGTAAATAATTTGTCATGAATGCGTACATTTTTATAGGACGGGGGCTATGGATATACTCCGGCGTGTCGGTTGCCCCCTCCCTCCTACTCACTCACAGGAGAGGGTGGCTTTAATCATGTTGGAGAAAAACAGAACATGGAGGAAGAAAATTGACGAAAAAGTGTGAAGAATGTGGAAGTTACGACCTAAATCTGGATATTACCCGAGGCGAGGTTGTGTGTGAAGATTGTGGCCTTGTCATCGAGGACCATGCGTCGGCAACAGAAAACGATAATGCAGGAACTATGTGGGGTGAGCACGGATTCAACACCCCTACCAAGGATGAATCGAAAATCAAGACTGGTTCCAAAGGAAACGGCCTTGGCTCATACATCGGTAAGCCTGGTGAAGCGAAAGGTAAGTGGAAAATCCTGAGCAACATCAACAATCAGGGCATCAAAGATATGCACCCGATGGCGCAAGCAACCATGGATGCTGCTAAGGAGTTGGCTGGTAAAGACAACGCAATGAAAGCGAAGAAGGTCATCACGCTCGCAACAGTCCCTCTCGAAGGAAAGAAGGCGAAGGCCCTCAAAGAGGTTGCAAGCGATGAGGAGATC
>DUJC01000002.1:1630-3506 GCA_013330015.1 Candidatus Poseidoniaceae archaeon
CAGAGCAACGAACGTTTGCTTGCTCTAGCCTGTCTACGTGCTCACCAAGAGCGAACTGGCAAGATTAACATTGATTGGCCGCAGATGGTAGAAGGTACGGGAGTGACACTGAAGCAAGTCGTCGATGCTGCAAAGGTTGTCATGAAGTACCTCAACATTTGTGAGAAGTCTGGACTCATCGAGATGAGAGCCGACCGACGTACCGTCCAATTTGAGTTGCGAGTTACTGAAATTTCGAACACTTCATTGCGGCTCAAGCATCTGCTTGATGGTCTTGATGAGTCCTTGAAATCAATCATCATGGATGACTACAATCAACGCCTGCTACGTCTTGGTGAGCCGACCTTGGATGCCTCTCCTTTCTCCCAAGAAAACATCGAGGCAAAGGTCCTTTGTGCGATTCTCTTCCAGATTGCATGCGAATCTTTCGGTGTCGAGCAAGGCCGATTGGAGAACATCGCTCAAGCGATTGGGCGATGTCGAAACACCATCAAGAACCGACTCAAGGCTCTTCGACAAAAGGTTGCATCAGGTGAACTTGTTGACTTCGGCGTCTTGTCAAAGAATCATTGAATCGAGGAATGGATTATCTCATTAAGGAGAGCCGATTCCTACAACCCATGACTCGTCTGCTTGTCGTCGGAATCCTTACCGCCCTTATGATATCAGTCGTGCCTTTCTCTCATGCTGCAGAAATCAAGGAACTTGAAACAGGCATCCTCTTCGGTGGCATTCATGGTATGGCCAATGAAACCATTGCTGCTAACAGCACACTCGATGATCTACCTGCTATCGCAGAAGATTACACGGCCACATGGTGCGGGAACTGTGTCGAAGTTGGTAATGCTCTCGAAGCCGTTGCAGAAAACGTAAGCATGGAAATCTATGCTGTCCATCGGAACATCTACGAGACGCAGGATCCATTAGGGAACGAGAACGTTGACCAACGTTTCAGAGACCGATATGGGTTCTATGCACCACAATTCAAACCTCCAGTTGCTGGAATCAACGGGAAGTATGCTCTGCAAGGAAGCAACCCTGTTGGAGATTCTCTGGAATCGGACTTTGCAGATCTAGCGACACAACCTCGAAATCTTGGGGATGGCTTTGTATCAATGGCATGGACGCCAACAGGTGGGAATTCTGGAACGGTTGCTTGGAGCATCGACCAGTCTACTTCTGCAGAGTACAACGTCAGCATGTGGATGGTCGAGAAGGTCGCCTACTTCCCAGATGGGACGAACAATCAAGTGTACTACCATCACATTGTTCGTGAAATCATCGATATTGGAACCGTCACAGATACTGGCCTCAGTTCTGGAACTGCACAAGTCACCTACGCTGATGCATACGATGATGATGACCTTGAAGTTCATCTCATGTTCCATGAGTACATCGAACCAGTCGTTGTCGAAGAAGAAGAAGAACAGCCTGAGCCAGAGGCGGAAGATACACCCTTCATTTCCATGCCATTAACAATCTTGGCTTTGCTTGCCGTAGCTCTTCGGCGGCAACATCAGTAAAAGTCGACCATGTTTGCATGCAAGCGTGCATCAACCTCGGGCATTCGGTCCGGTGGACGCCCAACTTCAATGAAGCGTAGAATGTAATCCTCAATGTTTGCAAAGCCAAATTCTTCCGTCATCGGTTGCATCAACTCACGCAAAGCCTGTCGTGTATCTGCGATTGGGAAATCCCTACGAATATACACTTGGTTCAATTCTCTGTACCGCACGTGTCGGTACCCGAGAATCTCGAGCATCCTTCGAAGTGCATCCTCTTCTTGCGCAGAACGAATGGTTAGCCGTAGTCGGCACCCCTGCATCCGAAATACACCACGCACACCACCTAACTCTACTTGATGGCCTATGGGTTG
>DUJC01000081.1:0-528 GCA_013330015.1 Candidatus Poseidoniaceae archaeon
GGCGCAGCAGCTGCCTCATTTGACCCGACAGAAGAAAACGTTGCTTCAGGAACAAGCGGTTCATTCTCCGCTTCGGATTCTGGATTGGGCTTTTCGGTTTGGGTAAGCGAATCAGTAGCGTGTGAAGATGTCGACGTGCAAGTAATCTACCAAGGCAATGATGAGTATTACGATACTTGCTGGTCAAGTGACCCAAGCGAAGATGATGGTGTCGATGGATATTACAGCGTAGGTGGCGTAGGACTGTTTGACGACGATGGTGGCACATACACATTTACAGTCAACAGTGGACATACTGTTTACATTACTGATTCTGGAGAGGAACTTGGGGAAGCAGTTGGTGGATTCTTCGCCGCAGCAGGCGGTATTTTGATTGCCATTTGTGGTGGTGTCATCCTTCTCATCGGTCTCATTCTTGCTTTGACACTCAAGACAAAGGATCCTGTTATGATGCAACAAGGACAAATGATGGGTGGTCAAATGATGGCAGGACAGATGCCAATGCAGCAGATGCCTGCACAGCAGATG
>DUJC01000081.1:857-3267 GCA_013330015.1 Candidatus Poseidoniaceae archaeon
CCTGCACAGCAGATGCCTGCACAGACGACGGCACAGCCTTACGAATACGAACAGAAGTAATCACTCTTCTTCGTCCTCGTAGAGGAACGTCTTGCATGCAGGGCATGTGAATGATGTTGGTCGATCTCCATCGAGTTCGGTCACAACGCCACATGGTCCACAGAGGATTGTTGTCTTCTTTGGTTCATCGATGGTCACATCGACTCTGTACATGATGCGATTGGCATCAGGAAGTTGCTCTGCACTTGGTTTCCAGGCAGCTATGTCCTCTTCGTTCATGGTTCGTTGACTTGGAGTGCTCATTCCAATTATGAACAAAAGTACACCCGATACACCGATGACGGCACCCATCGAAAGGACGCCTCCAACGGTAAGAAATGCTCCAAAGGCAATGCAAATCATACCAGACAGGATGAGATTCTCTCGCACGTTGCGAACCATGAATCTCACCTAGTTGAGAACAGTTGCGAGCGTCTTAGCGACACGTTCGACTGCATCGGTTGGCATTGCACACAAGCCGATTCGAATTCCTCCGCGTAGAGGCACGAGGTAGACGTGGTGTTCTGCACAAGCCTCTGTTATCGATTCCGGGTTATCATGTTCAAGCCATGCGAAGAATCCATCGTGGGTTGGATTGATTGGAACACCGTGCTGCTTGCATGCGTTCACAAAGATGTCTCTTCGTTCCGTGAGCAAGCCCTGAAGTCGGTCTCGTTCGTGTGACCACTCTTCTGCAGATTCTGCTTGGCTGTGTAGTTGTGCTGCAGTGTATTGGAGAATCCGCGGTGCAGCCGACCATGTTTGTCGACCAGTGGTTCCGAACGTATCCTTGAGTCGCTCAGTGACGGCTTGGTCAGGATGAATTCCGATGAGTGCTCCCGTTCGCAGTCCGTAAGCAGTGTGCGATTTGGACAATGAAAGAGCATAGGTTATGAGGAAATTTTCTGGCCAAGGTGTCCCATCTTCCATGGCATCAACGATGGTCTGGCCCCAGCCGTGTGGTTCGTTTGCATACAGGCTGTATGCTGTATCGAGAAGGAGTGTGTGGCCAACACCTGGATGCTTAGAAGCACTTGCCATCATAATGTCGAGCGCTGCTCTTCGGCCTTCGGCTGTCATGGTTAATCCTGTAGGGTTGTGTGCAGGATCGTTCAACCAAACCATCACTGTCTTCTGTTTCTGTGCGAGTTCCTCGACAGTTGCCTCAAAGGCTTCATCAGCAAAGTATGGATAGTCACCCTCCTTCTCTGGCAAGAGTGGCCATGTTGCCATTTTGAGGCCACACCCCTTGAGGAAGCCAGCGTAAGGTCCCCAATGACGGTCTCTTAGAAGAATGGCGTCACTTCGTTCACAAAGGTTGTTGGCAGCGAGAAACAGAGCTCCGGAGCCGCCAGGTGATGCTGTTGAAACGAAGCCAAAGCCCATTGATTCCAACGCTTCTCGATGATCTCCAAGGGCAAGTGAGATGCTCAAGTCTAGGAAATCTGGTAGCCCTTTGAGCGGTGCGTAAGAAGAAAATTCCAGAGCAGGTGCTTCACGAAGCATCCTGTCGACGACCTGATTGATAGCCAATGTTCCATCGTTCTCAAGCAAGATTCCTGCAGTACCATTCACGGCATCATGGCCTTCTTCCTTGGCTGCGAGATAACGTGCATACCATCCAAAAATGGTATCGTTCCCTTCACGCGTTGAGGCAAGAGCGTTCAGCAGGGATGAACCTGGTGCCTCGTCCATAGCCAACCCAAGCGGGTTTCCCTCTTGACCTTGTCGAGGTCCAACCGTTTCCTTCATCAAGGGGAGACGCAACCCACGGTTCAAGGCCAACGTAGCACAGTCTGGTAGTGCGTCTGATTTGTAATCAGACGGTCGGGGGTTCGAGTCCCTCCGTTGGCTCCACCAGTCCCCTCAACAAGAATCCTCAAACCGTTGAAGCGTTTGGTTGAATCATGAGCGCTGCTCGACTCGATGGTAAGGCATGTGCTGCTGATTTGGAAGAGCGACTGAGACAGCGTATCGCTGCGTGTTCGGTTCAACCTCATCTCGCAGTCATCATTGTGGGTAATGACCCCGCATCGCATGTTTATGTGAACAACAAAATTCGTTCATGTGAACGACTTGGAATCCGTTCTACACACATCGAATTGCCAGAAGATACCGAGCAATCGGTTGTTGCGGACCACATTCGAACCATGAACGAGCAAAGTGATTTGCATGGCATCTTGATTCAGTCACCGCTACCAAAGCACATGGATGAGGAAGCGCTGACTGAACTCATTGATCCACGAAAAGATGTAGACGGGTTTCATCCCGTCAATCTTGGGCGCTTGGTTCAAGGCCGAAGCGATGGTATGGTCCCATGTACACCTTCTGGCGTCATGGAAATGCTTCGCTGGGCTGAGGTCGACCTGAC